>PLST01000285.1 GCA_003164255.1 Acidobacteriaceae bacterium
GCGATCGTCCTGCCGGGATTGCGTTGCGGCAAAGTTCCAGCTACTTGGTCACTTCGGTCGGAGGATGGGATGAGGGATCCGTTTCGAGTTCTTGGAGGTACTCTATGTAGCCCAGGAGTGCGCCCCAATGGTAGAACCGATCGCTGCTCGAAACGTCGTCGCCGGTTCCGAGAATGGCGTTGTAATTCTCATGCACATGGCCTTTGTCATGCCACTCCTTCAGGAACAGCTCATAGGATTTTCTTGCAAACTCCGATCGCACAGGTCGATCGTCATAGTTGAGCAGCCCCAGGTACACGAGGTAATTCATGGGTCCCCAGATGCGGCCCCGCCAGTAATTCTGGTCGCCGAATGCAGGATCGTTGCGCGCAATGGATGGAATGATCCAGTCGCCCCAGAATTCCTGCGGATTCAGCAAATGCTTCTGGATCATGGCTTGCGCCTGGGCAGGGGTGGCCGTATGCGAAAGCAATGGGTAGAAGTTTGTGGGCGACAGTCGATAGCTTAACTGGCCGGTATGAAGATCCTTGTTCAGGAAGATTTCCGCGCTGGGACTCCACATTGATTCGAGTTTGATTCCGTAGTGCGCACTGCGNNGGATCGTAAACCGTTCCGTCGTACATCGGGCTGTTGTCGAGCCCTGACTCCAGAATGGCGCCGGGGCCCGTACCGCGAGATGCGTCGTCCAGATTGCCCGGCGGGTTCTGGCCATCGCTTCCCCACACGAGATAGCCGTCGAGATCCCGATGCCGTGCCCACCACCGGTTCCACTTCAGCAGGGCAGGGAACGTCTCTTCCAGGAACCAGCGATCTCCGAACTTCTTGTACAGCCCAAGCACCGTAATGGCGCCAACCGGAGGTTCCGATCGGTCGAAGCTCTTCCAGTTCCCCGCGCGCGCATAGTTGGGAACGAATCCTTCCGCGGTCGACTCGCGAAGGGTCTCGATTGCATCTGCATAGGAGAGATCGCGATCGCCGACCGAAGCCATGGTGGCCGCAAAGAAAGTATCCCAGTCGAAGATCACGTAGCCGCCCCAGCTCACGCTCCAGACGCGACTCACGGGCGACACGACCCGCTGCTTTTCCGGTTCGTAGATTGTGTCCCAGCCGAGGGTGGTCTCAATTGCATCGGCAATCGGCTGGGTGCCTTCTTTGCCTTCCAGAGACCGCTTATATGCGCCAAGCTGGCGATCAAGGATCGCTTGAGCCTGTTCCACTGTGCGCTGGCTACCGGTACTGATGGCAACGGGCGCAGTTAGATCTGCCGCAAAGTACTGGCCCACAGTGGGGATCGCGGACTGGATTACGCCCTGCTGATTGCTGCCGGTCTCGCAGGTGCAATACACAGAAATGGCGCCGGCAGGATCGACCGCCCTGATGACGCCCGGTCGCCTTTCAACCGTCCCGGTTTTGTTCCAGAGATAATTCACAGAGAACACGGCTGTGGGCGGCAACGCCGCGCTTGATTCAGATGCCAGCGGCGTTACTAGAATCACAAGATCCCGGCCATCGTGGGCGCTTTGCACTCGCCAACTATGGCTTTTCCAGGAGACACGCAGGTCGGTATAGCTGCCGTCCCAGGCATGAGGGCCGGGAAAGACCTGCTCAGCGCCTGAAGATAACCGGCCGATGAGAGTGTCCCCGAGAAGCGCGTCTCCATATAAGGTGGAGTTATGCTTCATCGCCACGTGAATCGCGAGTCCCTCCGGCAGAAGCACATGGGTCGTAACGCTGTTCACGTCCCAGGTGTTCCATCCGCGAGCGAGCCGCTTCTGCACAGCTCCGTACTCCACGGACCTCGATACGTTATCCGGATTCGGAATCGCACTGGTGGGATACTTACTCGAAAGTCCTGAGTCTGACCCGGGGGACTGCGCCAGGAGCGGAAATGAAACGGCTAGGACGCAAGCGAGAAGGCAGGCATTGCGCGCGATGCCGGGCACCTTCAAATTCTCACTCATCGAACCGCCCTCCAATGGCGATGACTGGTATCGCGTGAGGAATCTCGCCGCACAGCAGAAGGGAATCCTGGCGCCTGGAGCAAAAGCCAAGGTGGAATCCCGAGCCGCACACTCGATCGTGCTTTTGCTAGATCCACACCTTCGAGTTGATTGGCGGCTTGGGCTTGGTGAAGCGATCGGGCTCGTCATCCGTGGGATAGTCGGCTCGAGTTCCTACTCGATTTGTCCGCGCGAAATTCGGAATCGCAACCATCCGAGAACCATCTGCCCACTTGCCTGAGATCACCGTCACTCCGCCCAGCAGGTCACCGCGCCACTCGGCCACGAGCGGCCCGTCTCCCAGTTTGCGATCGATGTTGTTGTTGTCCGCGGTCTCGACGTTGTAGATGAGTGGCCCATACTTCAAGGCCACCAGCGCATTGTCGGCCTTGATTCGGCTGTCGGCAGTCACGCGCTGCGGCTCCATCGGAAGTTCCAGTTCAATGCGGTCGCCCGCTTTCCATTCGCGCGTTACCACGGCATAGCCTTTGTGAAGGTCGGGCGTCTGCACCTGTCCATTGACAGCAAACTTCTTGACGCCCCTGACCTGCGGAGAGTCCTTATAGAGCTTGCTTGTGGTGCGGTCCGGGATGCGCACGTAGACCGAAAAAGTTCTTGCTTCCTCAGGATTCACGGTGATTGAAATCGATCCATCCCAGGGATAATCCGTCTTCTGGACAACTTCAACGTTTGTGCCCGCGACCTGGCCAACATGAATCCTGCTGCCGACAAACATGTTCACGTAGAGCCCGTCGTTACTCTTCACATAAGTCCAGGTGGGGATCATGAGCAAGGTGCGGGCAAGATTGCCCACGCAGCATGGACACACATGCCACTTGGCTCGCTCGGTATTCACAAGCGGATTGGTGTAGCAGAAGCTTTGACCGTCAAGCGCCACCCCTCCGAGCAGCGCGTTGTACATTGTCTGCTCGTACAAGTCGGCATACCTTGCGTCGTGATACGCGAGGTTGAGTTTGTATTGGAAAAAGACGACTCCGCAGCTTGAGCAGGTCTCGCAATAGGCTTCGTTGCGCAGCGAGTAATTCGGTCCAAAGCCCTCTGAGGTTTCTCCGCTTCCGATACCGCCGGTCAGGTAGTACTTCTTGTTCACCATGTTGTCCCAGAGCGAAATCACGGCGCTCTGGTATTCGCGGTCCTGGGTCTCGGCAGCAATGTCCGCCATCCCCGAATAGAAGTACATTGCGCGCACCGCGTGGCCTACGGCTTCGTACTGCTGGCCCGGCGGCAAGTGGCTCTGGTCGTACTCCGATCCACCCCGGCGCGAATCGAGAAGAAACTTCGCGAGTGCAATGTAAGCATCGCCGCGATGATTTCCTTCCTGATCATTCACAAAGCGGCCGAAGCGCACTAGCGCCTGTTCCATTTCCTGGTGCCCGTCGAACCATTCCTTTTTGCCGGGACCGATGTTCGCAACCCAGCAGTCGGCCAGTCTCTTGGCCGCGTTATACATGCGCAGATCTTTGCCCTCGGTGAGAGTGTAGTGATTGATGGCCGACTCGATGAAGTATCCCGAGACGTAGCCTTCGTGATTGCCGCGGTGATCGGGCGACCAGCGCTCCGGCCAGGTCGCGCGATCGGCCAAAATGTAAGCAGTCTGCAGGTAGCCATCCGGCATTTGAGCAGCAAGTATCGTCGGAATCCACCGCTCCAGCGTCGCGCGCATCATCTCCTGCGCCTTGATGATTTCGGCGTCCCCTTGCGGATCGACCATCAGGGCGATACACATCGACTCAACTGTCTGGTGAACCCATGCGTTCGAAAAGACGAATCCCTTGTGCCCCGCGTGCGGCTCGCCACGGTTCGCTTTTCCCGCTTCGATAAAGTTGTCGATTCCGCCGTCCCCGCGCATCACTGGAATGTCGGTGCGCTCGCACATGGCGACGCAATGAGGAATCCAATTCACAATAAGAGCCTTCGCACGGTCGTTCCATAGCTTGCTGTCGATCGAATACTTCCGTGTATAAACCACGTTGAGACGGTCGGCAGGTGGCGCCGGCTCGACATGAACGCCAATCGCGGGCGAGGGGCCTTTGCTTCCGCTCGATTCAAGTGCCAGCACGTAGTCACCGGGTTGGGAGAAGGTTGCAGTCGTCACCGGCGAAGCAGCGTCCGCAAAGGCCACGG
>PLST01000239.1:0-580 GCA_003164255.1 Acidobacteriaceae bacterium
TGGAATCTCATCCTCGACACCAACCTGCGCGGCTCCTTCTTTGTGGCGCAGGCTGTCGCGCGCGACATGGTCGAGCGCGGCTACGGACGCATCATCAACATCGGCTCGGTCACCAGCGTTTGCGGATATGCCGGCCTCGGACCCTACAGCGCAAGCCGCGGCGGCATTCGCCAGTTGACCATGAGCCTCGCCGACGATTGGGGCAGCCGCGGTGTCACGGTGAACTGCCTTGCGCCCGGATGGTTCCGCACCGAGCAGAACAAGGTGCTCTACGAAAACCAGGAGTGGGTCGAGTACATCTCCGACCGCATTCCCGTAAAGCGCCCCGGCAAGCCGAACGATCTGGATGGCGCCGTGGTGTTTCTCGCATCGGAGGCCAGCCGTTATATCACCGGGCAGATTCTGCTTGTGGATGGCGGCATCTCCACCGGCGCAGCGCGCGCCACAGTGCCCGCCAAGAAATAGAGCCGAGCCGATGGCAGCGATGTTTTTCCGCCGATCGTCAGAGCCTTGTCAGCCGTCCACCGGCTTCGCCGACCCGCAGGGAATGAAACAGGCCGATGCCGTTTTGCATTCGCGG
>PLST01000239.1:685-1191 GCA_003164255.1 Acidobacteriaceae bacterium
AGCGTCGCCGCTCTCTTGTCTCTTGCCTGTCTTGCAAGTTACTCCGTGCCGGCCCTTGCGCAGACGCGCCTTGGCCAGGACTCTCCCGTGCCCACGGACACCTTGCTGCGTGGCTTTCAGGATCCGCCCAACGGTGCGCGGCCGCGCGTCTGGTGGCACTGGATGAACGGCAACATCGCGCCTGAAGGAATCAAGCTCGATCTCGAGTGGATGCACTCTGTCGGCCTCGGCGGTGTCACTATCTTTGAAGGCGCAATCTCCACGCCGCAAGTGGTGCCCCATCGCCTCGTCTACATGACCCCGGAGTGGATGCAGGCCTTCAACTATGCGGTCACCACGGCGCGCGGCCTCGGCCTTGAGGTGGCCATTGCCAGTTCGCCGGGATGGAGCGAGACCGGCGGCCCGTGGGTTCCGGCCGAGCAGGGCATGAAGAAGATGGTTTGGAGCGCGACCCGCGTCGAGGGAGGCAAGCCATTCGCCGGCACGCTGCCGCATCCCCCGCAGGT
>PLST01000239.1:1199-8013 GCA_003164255.1 Acidobacteriaceae bacterium
TCCGGCACGGCGAATGTTGCCGCACTCTCTGATGGCGACGTGAATACTGTTGCTCTCGATCTGCAGGGTGACCCATCCAGCGGGCCTTGGGTGCAGTTTGACTACGGCCATCCGCAGACCATTCAGGCCGTCACAATTGCATCGCCCGATGGCATCATCAGCGTCTTCGATCACGACAACAGCAATGTTCCTCCATTCGTTGAGGCAAGTGACGATGGAACCCAGTTCCACAAGCTCGCCGATATTCCCTTCAGCAGTCTGCCGGAAACTACCGTGGCCTTTGAGGCGGTCACAGCGCGGTATTTTCGCGTCGTCTTCGCGGCGGCCGCTGCTCGTCACCGCATCACGGAACTGGTAATGGCCAGCGGCGCACGCACCAACGAATTCGAAAAACGCGCTGGTTACGCGAACTCGCGCGACTTCTTCTCCATAGTCGATCCCAAAGTCGATCCCGCATTTGTCGTTCCGCAAGCGGACGTCGTCGATCTTACCGGCAAAATGAACAGCGATGGATCGCTCGACTGGACGCCTCCCGCGGGATTGTGGAATGTTCTCAGGATCGGTTACTCACTTACCGGTCATGAGAATGGTCCGGCGCCGGTTGAAGCTACCGGCCTTGAAGTGGACAAGCTGAATCACGACTATGTGACCAACTATCTCGACGGCTATCTCAAGATGTACGCGGATACTGTGGGCAACGGCAAGATAGGCAAAGACGGTATCTCGTTTCTGCTGACCGACAGCATTGAAGTGGGCCCGCAAAACTGGACCGACAAGATGCTGGAGGAGTTTCAAGCGCGGCGAGGTTACGATGCGCGCCCATGGCTGCCGGCACTTACCGGCGTCGTCATCAAAAGTCCTGAAGATACCGGCCGGTTTCTCTGGGATTTTCGCCGCACCATCGGTCAACTCATCGCGGAAAATCACTACGGCGCTATTTCAGACGACTTACACCAGCNNGACGACATGGAAATGCGCTCCAAGACCGACGTTCCCATGGGAGCCATGTGGACGTGGGCGGGCAGGCCCGGTCCCGATCCTTCTTACCTGGCCGATCTGCGCGGAGCTGCGTCCGTCGCGCACATTTACGGGCAGAACCTTGTGGGCGCTGAGTCCATGACCTCGAACGGACCGGCGTGGTCCTTCTCGCCCAACAAGCTCAAGAAAGTCGCAGACCTTGAATTTGCGCTGGGCGTCAACCGCTTTGAAATTCATGAGTCGTCCCATCAGCCGCTGGCCGACATGGCGCCCGGCTTGACGCTTGGACCCTACGGGCTCTGGTTCAATCGCAACCAGACTTGGGCTGAACAGGCCGGGCCGTGGGTCAATTATCTTGCCCGCTGCTCTTACCTGCTGCAGCAGGGACATTTCTATGGCGATGTGGCCTACTTCTACGGCGAGGAAGGTCCACTCACGGCGGTCTTCGGCTGGAAAAGGCAAGCCGACGCGCCAGAGGGCTATGGATTCGATTTCGTCAACAGCGACGTCCTCCTGCATCATCTTTCCTTCCAGGGTGGAAGGCTTGTAACTCCCGGAGGAACCAGTTACAGGATTCTCTATCTTGGCGGAAGAAGCCAGCGCATGACGTTGCCTGTGTTACAGCAACTTAGTAACTTTGTAGCTCAGGGCGCGGTCATCGTTGGCAACAAGCCCGAGGATTCGCCCAGCCTTGCCGATGACGAAAGCCAGTTTCACGCCATCGCCGACCGGTTGTGGGGCGTAGGCGCGCCACGGGTCGGCACTGTGCGCAAGGTTGGCAAGGGTCGTGTGTATACGGGCATGACGGCCAACGAAGTTTTGAAGGCTCTCGATCTCGATCAAGACTTTTCCTACACAAAACCTGAAGCCGATACGGAGTTGATGTTCCTGCACCGCAAGCTCGACGAGGGCGACCTCTACTTTGTTGACAACCGCAACGACCGCGCAGAGAGCGTGGATGCCACCTTCCGCGTAAGCGGCAAGCGGCCCGAGTTATGGGATGCCGCCACGGGCGTGTCGAAGCCGGTTTCTTATCAAACCTCGGCAGGACGCACGACGGTTCCACTCAAGCTTGATCCCTATGGTTCAGTCTTTATCGTCTTCCGCGCGGTCGCAACGGCTGACTCGCTTGCGTTGCCTGAAGCGAAGGAGGCTGAAGTTACCGTGCTCAACGACGCGCTGAACAAGGACTGGAACGTGAGCTTCCAGCCGGGCAGGGGCGCGCCGGAGACGGTGACCTTCAATCAGCTAAGTTCGTGGAGTGATAGCTCGATTGACGGAGTCAAGTATTTCTCCGGCACTGCAACTTACTCGAAGACATTCGAGGTTCCCGCCGATGCATTCACCGAAGGCGCGCATTACTGGCTCGACCTTGGCGATGTAAAGGATCTGGCCGAGGTGGCCGTGAATGGAAGGTACATCGGCATCTTCTGGAAGACTCCGTTCAAGGCCGACATCACCAGCGCGCTGAAACCAGGAAGCAACCAGTTGGTGATCGGCGTGACAAATCTGTGGGTGAACCGTTTGATCGGCGATCAGCAATCGTACGCGGTCAGGAAGTACACCTTCACTGACTTCACTCCGTACAAGGCCGACTCGCCCTTGCTGCCATCGGGACTTCTGGGGCCGGTGCGCATCATCACCGACGCACAGAACTAACCTGCGCGAAAACAAGATGGCCGCATCTCGGCGTAGAGGTGCGGCCATTTTCTCGTCTGCTCAAATTACTGCACGGTTAGCGATACAGTGCCCGTCTCGACCGTAGAGCCGGAAGTGCCGGTCACCGTGATGGTGTAGCTCCCGGAAGTCGTGCCCGGAACAACCGTGGTGCTGCAGGCGGTCCCGCCACCTCCGCCGCCGCACGCTGAAACTCCGCCGGCCAATACCGTCAGAAGCATGAGTGCGCCGAGTAGGGCGCGCAATTTGCGCCGNNGCGCCGCCACCCCTATACCATGGAGTACCGCGCCCGGGCTCATTCGTGGCCGCGCAGGAGCTGGTCGAACTGGCCATGGTTGCGATCGTCATGGCGGCTGTTCCCGCATTCGCGCTTGTAATGCTCACTGGAGACGTTGCGCCAAAGCTGACTGTCGGCGGATTGATCGCGCCAGAGGGGCTGCTTGTCACCTGCGCGGTCAAAACCACGCTGCCCGTGAATCCTGCGCCGGGAGTCACCGTAATAGTCGACGCATTCCCCGTTGTGGCCCCGGCCGCTACAGACACCGCGCTGCCAGTCACAGTGAAAGACGGATTCACTCCAACCGGATTCACCGTGACGACGACCTGTTTGGTAACTCCGTTATAGGTGGCTGAAACGGCGACGGCCGTTGATGAAGAGACAGTCCCGGCCTGCGCAGCGAAGGAGAACGAAGTCTGGCCGGCGGCAACTGTTTCACTTGCCGGTATTGGCAGTGCCGTGGAGTTGCTCGTGCTGAGCGTTACAACTGCGCCGCCGGTGAGTGCCGCCGAACTGAGCGTGATGATGATCGTCGTCGGGCTGCCAGTATTCACGGCTGTGGGCAACGCGCCAATGCTTGCAAGCGCCGGCGCTGCCGAAATATTTTCAAGGAATACGCCAATGTCGGGCGAGCCGAGGCCGGTGACCTCATTGTAGCCGGTCGTTCCTATCTGGTAGCCCGGCTGGGTTCCGCTCCCGCTGAGAAGCGGAATGCTGTTGTTGCACATGCTGACGGTGTTCACGCTGCAGTTGGAGACGCCGCTGCTTTGGACCGTTGTAAAGTGAAAGGCCGTCGGCGCTGAGGCAGCCAGCGCGTAGAGTCCTGTATTCATGCTGCCCTGTGCGCCATTCGCTTTCTGGTCCAGCATCGCCGCCACGCCGGCCATCGCCGGTGCTGCGGCCGAGGTGCCGTAGAAACCGATGAAGTACCACGTTGTTCCCACACAACTGCCACCCGCTGCCGCCATGCATCCAAAATAGTCGTCGTGCCCTGAGGCCGAAAACGAAACATCCGGCGTGTAGCGGCCGACCCGTGCCGAAGGCACGCCGGTTCCTGTCTGCCACGATGGAGTGGGCGTATTGATCAGGCTCACTCCGCCGCCTGACGCGGCCACTGACGTGGTTGTAGACTCGTTCCACCCGCCTTCCGGAATGTAACCCAGAGCCGACCCAAGCGTGCTCGAGTTTGTCCCGCTCCAATAAGTGGCTGGGCTGCTCGTGTCGTTGAACTCGGTTCCGCCCACGCAGGTGGCGTAGCTCGATGTGCAAATGTAATTCGGGCTGATGGCCGAGGGGCTGGCCGGGGGGGCCGAGAAGGCTACATCGCAACCCGAGGCGCCCGAGTCGCCTGAAGAAACGAACGTTGAAATGCCCTCGGCCGCGCCCTGCTGAAACAGCGCGTTCCAAAACGCAACGCCCCCTGCTCCGGCACTCGATTCGCAGCCACCAAAGCTGATGCTCATCACCTGTGCCGCATTGGTCTGCACAATGTATTCCGCGTCCGCGCCGATGCCGTCGTTCGATCCCGAGGGCGAAGAAACCACCAGAAGAATCTGGGCGCGCGTTGCGACGCTGGATGCGCGCAATACATCCAGCGTAGCCTCCGTCTGGCCCCCGACGCAGTCGTTGGTGCAGGTCTGCGTCGTGGTATACGCGGGCCCGGGGTCGAGGCCTCCGTACGCTGTCGGAATCACCTCGGTCGGAGTGTTTATCGAAGAGCCGGTCCTGTTGTTGAATGCTGTGAAGTCTGCCGGATTGGTTCTTGACCAACTCACAATCCCAATCACGGTGCTTGCGCCGGTGTAAGTGTTCGGAACATCGTAAATCGTCGCAAAATCTGAAGGCGCCAGATAGTGGCTTCCATTTGACGTAGTGACCTGCGGCGAATCCGCCTGCCTCACTTCCATCCGGTACGACGGCTTCTCGGGAATCGTATAGAGCCCTCGTATCGACTTGATCGCAGGCGCAAGAGCTTCGGGAATCATCGGGTCGGATGCGACAGAAGTGCGCTCTTCGCCTTTCACCTTGTAGGCGTGCATCTCGGTTTGGAAGGCGCGGCCCACATCCACCGCCGCGCCGCCGAATCCGATGAAGATGCGGCTGGGCGAAACCCAGTTCACATGCAGTCCCTGCGACTCCAGCCAGCTTGTGATGGTGCCAATGTCCGCGCTCGACAACCCGAACTGGTCGCCGATCTCAGCCGGCGTCAGCCAGTGATGGTAATTCGCCGATGACGGATTCTGCTGGTCGGCCAGCAATTGCTCAAAGGCCTGCTCCTGTTCGGCCGACCGCGCCAAAACCATGGTGAACTGATTCAGCGATTCGTCAGCCGGCAGAGCCCCCGCGTCATTGGCATCGTTGGCCCACAGAGGATGATGATTCGTTAGCGCAAGCGTGTGCGTCGTGTCTACAACTTTCGTAATGCGGTTAGGAGTCTGCGCGCCCAGCGCCGGGCCCAGGCTGGCCAACGTCAGCACGGTCATCGTCAAAAACAATCCCGCCCACCCAAGCGAGCCTTGCGGAACTCCTAACGATTCAAGGTCAAAAAATCGAACAAAATTACGCAGATGAATACGCATCAATCTACTTCCTGTCCATGGTTAGACAGTCGGCTCGGAATATAGCTAGATTCTCCGCCCTTTCCTGGTGTGTTGCAAGCTGCGGGCTAGCCGTCGTGTATTTTCGCGGTTACCTCAGTGGGAGACAAAAATCACTTGCATCCCGCCCCGCGGATCGTGAAAAATCGCTCATGGTCGTTCCCTGCTTTGGGCACTCGTGCCCACCACCGCAGATGAGTCTGAACAACAGCAACTGACAGGAAAGGGAGGTTGGGTGATGAGCAGTGTACGTGTGCTGGTCGGCACAAAAAAGGGCGCGTTCGTCCTCAGCGCGGAGGCCAAGCGCAAAGACTGGACGGTCAGCGGTCCTTTTTTCGCGGGATGGGAAATCTACCACATGAAAGGTTCGCCCGTGAACCCCGATCGCATCTATGCGTCGCAATCGAGCGGTTGGTTCGGGCAGGTCATCCAGCGCTCCGACGACGGCGGCAAGACCTGGCTGCAGCCGGGTGCGCCCATTGGCGAAAACCCTGCCGCCTGGCCTCCCAAACCCAGCAACAAGTTCACTTATGACGCGTCGGACGCAACCGGCAAGCCGCTCACCACCCATCAGTGGTACGACGGCACGCAGCACCCTTGGGAGTTCAAGCGCGTCTGGCATATGGAACCCTCGCTCAGTGATCCAAATGCCGTGTATGCGGGCGTTGAAGATGCGGCGCTGTTCAAGTCCGTTGACGGCGGCGAAAGCTGGAGCGAGCTCTCCGGTCTGCGCGGCCACGGAACCGGCCCGCACTGGCAGCCGGGAGCGGGCGGTATGTGCCTGCACACGGTTATCATCGATCCCACCAACGAGCAGCGCATGTACATCGCCATCTCCGCCGCGGGAGCCTTCAGGACGGACGACGGCTGCAAGACATGGAAGCCCATCAACAAGGGCCTCGTGTCGCCCATGATGCCCAATCCCACTGCAGAGGTGGGCCACTGCGTTCATCACGTGGCCATGCACGGCGCGCGGCCCAATGTGCTCTTCATGCANNTGGCGCGAGGTCAGCGGCAATCTCCCCACCGATTTCGGCTTCGTCATCGACGTGCACGCGCATGAGCCGGAGACGATCTACGTGGTGCCCATCAAGAGCGACTCGGAGCACTTTGTGCCCGAGGGCAAGCTACGCGTCTACCGCAGCCGCACCGGCGGCAACGAGTGGGAGGCTCTGGAAAAAGGCCTGCCGCAAAAGGACTGCTACGTCAACATTCTGCGCGACGCAATGGCGGTTGACTCCCTCGACAAGTGCGGCATTTATTTCGGAACCAGCGGCGGACAGGT
>PLST01000239.1:8071-12198 GCA_003164255.1 Acidobacteriaceae bacterium
TGAATATGACACCGGGCAGCGCCGGCCATTTCTGCGCTTCTTTGCCTGCGGTGAAGACTGGTCGCACGAGCCGTTCGATCGCGAACTGCCTGAGGCCGTGGTCGCGGGCCGTGAGCCACTGCTGGTCATCGGCGCCATTGCCGGCGGGGCAAGCTAAGGCTCAAGCGAACCGGCGGCCGAAAAATGCACTCTAGTGCTCGCCCTTGCCCGGCCGCAGCATCAAGTCCTTGATNNAGCGAGGCCAGAATCTCAGGCAGTTTCCGCCCTTGTCCCAGTGCCTGACCAACCGTCCGGTTGCGGCTGAGGGAGCCGGTGCAGGTCAGCACCAGGTCGCCGGTACCGGAAAGCCCGGCAAGTGTCTCGCGGCGTCCTCCGCAAGCGACGGCCAACCGCGTGATCTCCGCAATGCCGCGCGTCATCAGCGCTGCGGCGGAGTTGTAGCCCAGGCCCGCCCCTGCGGCCACGCCGGCGGCGATGGCAATCACATTCTTCAGCGCCCCACCAAGCTCTACCCCGATCACATCTGTCGTGGTGTAGAGCCGCACCGTCTCTGACGAGAACTCGTTCTGCACGCGCGCGGCCAACGCCGGGTCGTTGAAGGCCACTGTGATCGCAGTCGGCTGGCCCTGCGCCACTTCAAGCGCGAACGTGGGTCCTGAGAACGCGCCAAAGCTAAGGTTCAGTGCATCCAGCGCCCCCGGCGCTGCTGCGATTCCCGATGAACTCACTTCGGGTGCGTCCGGCTCCGTGAACACTTCAAGATGGACGTCGCTCTTGGCCCCCCGCCCTGCCGCTTCACCTGATCGCGGCTCGGCTGCGCCAAGCGCTGAGGCGATCACTTCCGTCATGCGCAGGCAGCTCTCGTTCTCAATCCCCTTGGTCGCTGAGACGATGATCTGGCCGGGGCGGAAATAGGGCCGAAGCCGCGCAATCGTCGGCCGCAGNNNTGGTGGTCGCCACGGCGGTCAAGTGCCAGGGCGATCGCGGTTCCCCACGCTCCTGAACCCAGTACGGCAATTCGGCTCATGGCTTCTTTCTTGCTCCAAAGCGGGATTCCGTGCCGGCGAGCAGGCGGCGGATGTTCTGGTGATGCTTCACGATGATCAGCAGGGCCACGGCACATTGCACGGCGATGTAAAACGCCGGCCGTTCGCCCTTGACCAGAAACCACGCGAACGGCGGAAAGCTGCCCGCGCCGAGGATCGAGGCCAGTGACACGTAGCGGCTCAGCGCGAGTACAACGAAAAAAACCGAAATGGCGGCCAGCGCGGCCAGCGGCGCTGCCACCAGGAAGACGCCGAAGCCCGTCGCCACTCCCTTGCCTCCGCGGAACTTGAGCCACACCGGAAACATGTGGCCGAGAACTGCCACCAGTGCGGCCAGGGCCTGCGCATTGCGCAGCGGAGTGCCGGCAAGCAGATGGCTCCCCAGAAAACCTCCCAGCCACACGGCCGTGCAGCCTTTCAGCATGTCCAGCAAAAATGTCGCGGCGCCCAGCCCCTTGCCCCCCGACCGAAGCACGTTGGTGGCGCCGATGTTCCCGCTGCCCACCGACCGAATGTCTTCATGACGGAAAATGCGGACCAGCAGGTATCCGGTGGGAATGGATCCGAGCAAATAAGACGCCGCGACGATCAGCAGGATTGCACCGAGCATGACGATTGAGAGTTTAGCAGGTAAGGGGCGCAACCCGGATGAAGCGGAAATAATGACCGGCAAGCCTGAACGGAGCCGGCCTGAGATTGCAGGGAAGAAGGGTTGTGGAGCCGGTCGCTGAGGCCGGCCCCTTCAGAAATTAGAGCTGCGTAATCGCAATGCGCGCCGAGCGCACTTCGTTGGCCAGCACTTGCAGTATCTTCACCATCAGCGCCGGCTCGGCCTGCATCAAGGCATAGAAGTCGGTGCGCGAAATAAAGCCCACCCAGGAGCCGTGATGGGCCTTGGCGGTCAGGGAGTAAGGCTGGTTTCCAATAACGGCCGGCAGGCCCAGCACCGATCCCGGGGCCGCTTCCACTGACAAGAGAGAATCGCCGTCCTCTGATGTCATGGTGACCGTGGCTCCGCCCTTGGCAAGAACGTAGAGGCCAACCGGCGGATCGCCCTGCCGGAACAGAACATGCTCAACGTCGCACTCGACGGCGGTTGCGCGCTTTTCGAGCACCTGGAATAGTTCGGGATCAGCTAGGAACGCGGATGGGTCTAGTTGCATAACGTGGCCTCTTTGAGGACTTCTAACGAATTCAATTCCCCTGGGGATCGAATGCATTCATCATGTCACCCCCAAATCCTCAAGTTTTGTGATCCACATCACGTAATTCGGGTTGGCTGGCCAGGCCCTTGTAAATACAGCAGTTTGTGCGCGAAAGGATCCCTCAGGTTGGGAATCTCCCAGCCAAAGGAGGAAATTATGGTTTTGCAGCCTCCTGACGTGCCAATTCGGTCTCAAACGCGTGCCCGCGCTCCGCAACGTAGGCCTTGTAGCCCGCCGGATCGACAAATGCGTCCTTGTCTCCGGCCTTCCAGCGCGCGTACTTCTCAGTCAACCCGAAGTAGCCGCCATGCGCTCCCAAAAACAGATCGCAGGGCAGGGAATTGAGCACCTCAAACGTGCGTTTGTAGTCTTCGGCAATCCGCGGGTAGGCCTTGTTGTCCACCAGTTTGTAGCCCGGATTCACGTTGGGGCTGCCGATGATCACCGCGTGCAGAGTCTTGCCGTCTTCCCTCTCATCCATCGTCCAGGTCGTTGTGCCCTTTGTGTGGCCCGGCGTCAGGTGCGCGGTCAGCACTGTGCCACCCAGCCGCACCGTGCTCCCGTCGTGCAGAATCCGATCCACGTGCGCGCCGGGATAGCGCATCGTCGGGTCGGCGCCGTAGCTAAAGTCCGTCCTCCCGCCCGTTGCCACCACTGAAACGTCGGCATCCATCACCTCGTACTTTGCTCCAGTCATCCGCAGAATGCGCGCGCTACCCGCGCAGTGGTCGTAGTGCGCGTGGCTGATCAGCAGGATCTTGATGTCGTGGAAATTGAACCCCAGCGTCTCAACGCTCTTGCGGATCAGCGGAACCGATGCGTCCAGGCTGCTGTTGATCAGGATCAATCCGCTAGGCGTCACCACAAGATACGAGGCCAGGTCCTCGCTCCCCACGTAATACAGATTGCCCGCGATCCGGAAGGGCGGAAAGGGACGTGTCCAGGCGGGATTCGGGGCAGCCGCAAGCGAAACGGGAAGCGCGAGACATGCAAGCAGAGCTGCGCTGGCGAACAAGTTGCGAACGTTCAAGCTCCCTCCGGAAGTTTTCAGGATCTCAGCATCTTTTGTCCGGCCGCACCCGGTCATTCACGGCCTCTATGACGTGCTCCAGGTGGACGCCACGGGACGCCTTCACCAGCACCACATCGCCAGGCGAAAGCGTCTTCACCAGCCACTCGCCGGCAACTTCGGAATTCGGCAAAAACAGCGAGGGCACACCGCCCGCACACGCCGCTGTGGCCAAATGCTCGGCATTGCCCTGCACGCCTACCACCAAGTCGATTCCTGCCTCAACTGCGGCACGGCCGCAGGCCGCATGCAGTTCCGGCCCCTGTTCGCCCAGCTCAAGCATCTCTCCGGCCACAAGGATGCGGCGTTTCGCAGGCCGCGCGGCCAGCGTGCGAATCATCGAGCGCAGCGCCTCGGGGTTTGAGTTGTAACTGTCATTCAAAATCGTCGCGCCTGCTATCTCGATCACCTCGCCGCGCTTGTCGCCCGCCGTCAGCTTCTCGAGGGCGGCGACGGCGGCTTCCACATCTACGCCTGCTTCAAGCGCCACCGCCAGTCCCGCCATGGCATTGGTCGCATTGTGCTCGCCCAGAAGCTGCAGCGTAAAGGAGCCTTCGCGCTCCCCGGCGCGATACTGCACGTGCAGCCCGGCAAGGTCTTCCTGCACTGCCAGAATCTGCGGATCGGCGCAGGGCCCTTCGCCGAAATAAACCACGCGCCCTTGAAAATCGCGCCCAAACTGCGACACGTACGCATCGCTGCAGTTCAGGAAAGCCACGCCGTTGGTGGGTAACGCGGCCACCAATTCAAACTTCGCGCGGGCAATGCCGGCCTGCCCCTCCGCAAAATTCTCAATGTGCGCCGTGC
>PLST01000239.1:12249-19038 GCA_003164255.1 Acidobacteriaceae bacterium
GGCCACAGCTTCCTTGGTCGTCGTCTTCCCCGCCGATCCCGTAATCGCCACCACGCGACGGCCCCAGTGCCGGCGCACATGCGAAGCCAGCGCCTGCATGGCCACGAGCGGATCTTCTGCAATCAGCAGCGGCGCGGCCAGCACCGCATCGGGCAATTGCGCTACCCGCGCGCGCGAAACCACCGCCGCCACGGCTCCCCGTTCCAGCGCCGCGGCAATGTAGTCGTGCCCGTCGAGTCGCTCGCCGCGCACCGCAAAAAACAAATCGCCCGCTGCCACTGTGCGCGAGTCAATGGAATAGCCGGTGGCCACGCGCGCCCCGGCATTCGCTGCGGAGGCTGGCGCTTCGAGCATTGCGCCCGCGCCGATGGCCGCCTCTGCAAGCGTAAGTTTCATTGCCCCTTACCATAACCCATTTTGCCGCCGAGTTCACCCAGAGTTGCCAGGGCAACCTCTGTATCGTCGAACGGAATGGTGCGCCCGTTGAGAATCTGCTGCTTCTCGTGGCCTTTGCCGGCGATCAGCACAACGTCGCCAGCCGTCGCCGCTTCCAGCGCCAGTCGGATCGCCGCGGTGCGCTCCGGCTCAATCGAGTACTTCACGCCGCTGGCCTTCAGGCCCGGCTCCACCTCCGCTAAAATCGCCAGCGGATCCTCCGAGCGTGGATTGTCGCTGGTAGCCACCACAAAATCGCTGCCTTCGCCAGCGGCCAGTCCCATCCGCGCCCGCTTCGTCCGGTCGCGGTCCCCCCCGCAGCCGAACAGCGTAATCACTCGCCTACCGCTCTGCTTCGTCATTTGCCGGGCAAGCGTGGTTAGATTGCGAAGAGCATCGTCGGTGTGGGCATAATCCACGATTACCGTAAAGGGCTGGCCTGCGTCGACGGATTGAAATCGGCCCGGAACGGAATTGAGCGACGGAACGCTGGCAACCAGGTCAGCAAACGGCACTCCGCGCGCATGCGCGGCCGTCAGCGCGGCCAGCAGGTTCAGGATGTTCACCTCGCCGGCCAGCTTGGTCTCAACCCGCGCCGCCCCTGCCGGAGTTTCAAGATCCAGAATTGCTCCCGACGCAGTCAGAACAAAATTTGCGGCCCGCCAATCGCCTTTGTCCGTTCCGTAGGTGTGCACTTCCGCGCCTGCCCTGCGCGCCGCTGCCGCCAACTGTGCCGCGCGTTCGTCGTGCGCGTTGATCACCGCCACACGCGGCGCAGGATACACCGTTCCGTCGAACAGCAGCCGTTTGGCCGCGTAGTACTTCTCCATCGTCTGGTGGTAGTCCAGGTGATCGCGCGTCAGGTTGGTAAACACGGCCACATCGAAGTTCACGCCGCTGGCGCGCCCCTGGTCCAGCGCGTGGCTTGACACTTCGGTCACCAGCTCCGTGGCTCCACGTTCGACGCCCTCGGCCATCAACTCAAACAGATCGCGCGACTCCGGCGTGGTGTGGACGGAAGGCCTGGTCTCTCCGGCCACATGATATTCAATCGTCCCCACCAGCACCGTCGTGCGCCGCGCCGCGTTCAGCAGCGCTTCAGTCAAAAAGGCCGTGGTTGTCTTTCCGTTCGTTCCGGTAATACCCGTCGCAGCCAGCTTGCGCTCCGGATGCCCGAACAACGTCGCCGATGCCTGCGCCAGCGCGCGCCGCCCGTGTTCCACCTCAAGCACCGGCAAACCGGGCTCAAACACCAGCAGGTGATCGAAGGCCGGAGCCGAATCCGTGATGATGCCCAGGGCGCCCGCGGCGATGGCTTTATCGACGTATTTGTTTCCATCCGTCGACCCGCCCTTCATGGCCACAAACACCGATCCGGGCCGCACCCGGCGCGAGTCGTATTCGATGCCGCTCACAGGCTCATCCGAAGCGCCGCCCGCGCCCACCGCCGTGATTTCGTCCGTCAGTTCTTTCCAATTCATGTCGAAGTCCATTGTAGATGGCTGAGCGGTTCAATTTGGGCTTCCCGATTGCTGGACCTTATTAGGGGTTACACTTATTCTCGAAATGGCTCCCAACAACGGTTTGCTTTGGCGTTTGTCGATTGCGGTCTTTCTGCTCCTGTTGGCATTTTGTCCGGTGAAGACGATGGATGCACCAGACTGGAATGTATGCGTTGTTGACGAGGCAAACCAGCCGGTCCGCGGGATTCTCGTTCGAGAGAGTTATCAAAATTACTCTGCCGAGTGGCAAGGTCATGAGGAAGATCAATACACAGATGAACACGGCTGCGTCCATTTTGCCCCAAAGGCCGCTTGGATCTCGCCTCTGAAACGTCTGGCAGTTATTGCCACATCTGCTTTGGCCGGAGTTCACGCAAGTTTTGGCCCCAATGCCTACGTGATCGCGTTCCACGAGAATTTGTCGGGTGACGACGTCAAAGGTGGAATTGAGTACGCCTGGAAGGGGGCGCCGAGCCATGTGGATTCGACGCTCGTTCTGCGATCCCATTGATTGGAGTTCTTCGCTGTTGACTCGCCGCGGTTGATTGCGAGATCGTACCCCATAAAGCTCTGGCCTCGACGGCTCGTTCCCCAAATCTCGGAGGCGTCCATGAAGCAGACCTGGTTGGGTCTTCTCTCAAAGCTCTTTTCGCTGGTTGCGATTTGCGCGACAGCGCATACACCCCTGCAGGCGCAGTCGCCGGCGTGCCAGCAGATTCGCGCTGCCTGTAGGAATGCAGGCTTCGTCGTAGGAGGGCCGATCGGCGAACGCATGGTACTCGACTGCTTCAATCCCATCGCGCTCGGCGAAATGCCGAAGAGACCGGCCACTAAGCCGCTGCCGCAAATCGATCCGCAGGTCCTCAGCGCGTGCAAAGACCAATTAAGCGGGAAATCCGGAGGCACAAACGCGCAGCCGCAGGCACCCGTTGCAAATGCCTACACCCTCCTGGCCTCAGACGATGGAAAGACCGTGCATGACATGCGGCTCAGCGTGACATGGCTGGCGGATGCGAACCTTCCGGCGACCGAGACCTTTGGCGTTGCCAACATCAACAAGTCCGGATCGATGGATTATGCAACGGCCGTGCGCTGGGTCGCGGCTATGAATGCGGCCAGCTACCTTGGACACAACAACTGGCAACTGCCCACGGCGCCGCCGACCGACAAGACCTGCCAAATGACGGGACGCAACGGCGAGCCGTTTGGCTACAACTGTTCGGCGAGTGCGCTCGGGTCGCTCTACTACGTTTCGCTTGGACTGCATGAGCCGGATTCGGCGGTTCCGAGCTATACAGGGCCGGCAGGGCCATTCCAGAATTTTCAGGCTTATCTCTATTGGTCCAAGTCTCCAGCGATTGATCCAAAACAGGGTTTCGTGAGTTTTTCCTTTGCCTCAGGATTTCAGGGCGCGAATGTATTCAGGAATTATCTATACGTGCTGCCCATGTTCAAGGGGAAGAAGGACGGCATGAGCCAGACGTCGGATGCCCAATGGATGTCGGATGATACCGGATCTCTGTTGTACGATCCCTCCGGCAACATCACCTGGCTCGCCGATGCGAATCTGGCAGCGACGAAAACATTTGGCATTGTGGGCATCAATCCTGACGGTTCGATGGATCATGACACGGCGTTGAAGTGGGTTGCGGCGATGAATGCTAGCGATGGTGGCAAGGGCTACCTGGGCCGCACGGATTGGGACTTGCCAGACACCGGACCACCTGACTCCACNNCAGCCTTATCTTTATTGGGCCTGCTCGGGAGATTCGGCATCTTCGCCTTGCAAACCAGAGGGGCCAGCCGATGGATTCGAGTGGAATTTCTCGCTCGGCAACGGCTTCCAGGGAACCAACCTGGTCGGGAATAACCTCTTCGTGATGGTGTATTTCCCTGATAGTTCCCGATAACTCGCGAAAGCTAAACCCTGAAGCAGGCACCCGCGCAACCTGCGCCCAAAAACTACTCCTTGCAGCGGACCACGATCTTGGTGCCGGGGGCAACCATGGTGCCGGGATCGGGCGCCTGCTGCCGTGCCGTGCCGTTGCCCACAATCTGCACTTCAAGGCCTGCCGCGGCGGCCTGCTCAATCACCTTGCGCACCGGCAGCCCCAGCAGCGATGGAACGCGCAGGCGCGTGCCGTCGGAAACAGTTACGGTCTGCGTTGCGTTCTGTGCCGAGTTCGTTTGCGGAGTTGCCTCATGCGATTGCATGGCATTTACTTGAGTCGTGCTTATGGCCTGTGACGGCTGCTTCGCATTTGCAGCAGAGTCGGCAGGTTGCTGGGCCGCGGCAACACTCTTTTGCGGAGGAGTGCGCAACGGGTCGTCACTCGGCAAATCGTTCACCGCATCGTAGAGTGCCCTCACTGCGCTCTCATCCTGCGCTGAATCGTCCTCCGTGATGGGCGCCGACGGCTTGGTCGCCGCTGCCGGCCGCAGATCAATGTCATGCGGTACGCCCAGGTACTCAAGCACCTGCTGCGCCACATCCGCGAACACCGGCGCTGAAACATCGGCCCCGTAGTAGGCGCCCTTGGGCGAGTCCATCACGATCGCCACCGCGATCACCGGGTTGTTCACCGGCGCAAAGCCCGCGAACGACGCAATGTGCATCGTCTTCGAATAGGTGTGCGTCGCCGGATCGATCTTCTGCGCCGTGCCAGTCTTGCCGCCGGAAGAGTATCCGTTCAGTTGTGCCGATTTGCCGGTGCCGAAAAGCACCACGCCTTCCATCATCTTTCGCATCTGCGCCGCGGTTAGAGTGGCAATCACACGATGCGCACCTGTCGGAAGAGGATTCGGCAGGTCGCCACCGTGTTTGAACGGCACTGCCTGCGCCGGCTTGTTGCTGTCGCTGTCGGCATCCGTCAAAAGCACGTGCGGAGGCAGGTACTCGCCGCCGTTGGCAATGGTTGAAACCATCGTTACCAGCTGCAACGGCGTCACGGCCACTTCCTGTCCAATCGCGATCGAGCCAATCGACGACCCGCCCCAGCGCTTCACCGGCTGCAAGAGTCCGCGCGTCTCGCCGGGCAGTTCAATGCCCGATCGCGAACCGAACCCAAACGCCCGTATGTACTGGTAGAAGTGATCGGGGCCAACCTTCAGCGCCAGCTTTACCGCGGCCACATCGCTCGACTCTTCCAGCGCCCTGTGGACGGGAACCACGCCCATGTGCTCGCCCTGGTTGTCGTGAATCACACGGCCCGCCAGCGTGATCTTGCCCCCCTGGCAATCGATCATGTCGTCAGGCTCGGCCACGTGCTGGTCCAGCGCGGTCGCATACGTCACCAGCTTGAATGTCGAGCCCGGTTCGTACACGTCGCTCACCGCATGGTCGCGTAACAGCTCTGGCGACGTGTGGCGATAGTTGTTGGGGTTGAACGCAGGCCGAATCGCAAGCGCAAGAATCTGCCCGGTGTGCACGTCCTGGATCACAACCGTTCCGTTAAGCGCCTGCGTCTTCTCCATCGCGCGGTCGAGAGCCTTTTCAGCCAGGAACTGGATATTCTCGTCGATCGTCAGCACCAGGTTGCGGCCCGGCTCAGGATCGTGCTCGCTTGACCCCATCACCTTGCGCCGCGCATCCATTGCGGCGTACATCTCGCCCGGCTCACCGTGCAGCTCGTAGTCAAACTTCTCCTCAAGTCCGCCCAGTCCATTGTCATCCGAGCCCACAAAGCCCAACACCTGCGCCGCAATCAGGTTATCCGGATAAAAGCGCTGAAATTCCTTCTGAAAGTAAATCCCCTTCATGTTCAAGTTGCGTACCGCTGTCGCCACATCCGGCGTCACGCGCCGTGCAATCCATGCGAAGTTGTGGCCTGCGTTGAGCCGCTCGGCAATCTCACTCTCGCTGTTGCGCCCATCGTCAGCATCGGTGTGGACCAGCCCGGCAAGCGTTTGCGCAGCGGCCGCTTTGTTCTCGATCTCCGATGGATCGGCATAAATCGAATCCACCTGCACGGTCATCGCCAGCTCGCGCAGGTTGCGGTCGTAAAGCACGCCCCGCCGCGGAGCCACTTCAAAGGTGCGCTGCTGCTCCTTCTCCGCACGCTCCAGGTATTCCTTGTGGTCCACAATCTGCAGAAGGAACAACCGCCCAGCGATCACGCACGCCCACACCAGAAAAAAAAGACAGATAATCCAGAAGCGCTTCCGGCTCAGTGGAACGACGCGGGGAGGATCGGTGCGGTTGCGAGTGGCTCGGACGGCTGCAGGCATTCAGGTTCCCGGTTCCAGCTTTCAGCCTTTGAAGAGAAAAAACGGCCGCCCGGTGTTCCTGAGCAATCTTGTTGTACGGGCGGCCGCAAAGGATCTATCGTTCACACGTCAATGCACAAAGCTGAAAACTGAACGCCGCTTGTCACTGCGCCGGTGGCGCCGACGGAGGCGTCATCTGCGCCAACACAGGCGTCGATGCGTCGGCGTTTCCGCTGGCGTGAACCACTTGTCCCGGCTGCGGCGCGGCCAGTCCGAGCTGGCGGGCCATCATGTCGATGCGTCCGGGCTGAGTAAGCTCGGCCTGCGACAAACGCAATTGCCGGTTCTCTTCGCGCAGCTGGTTCAGCGTTTGCTTCTCTGACTCCACGCGGTAACTGTTCTCGATGGCGTAGAAGTGCTGCAGGCCGTAGATCATCACCAGCGAAAACAGCACGGCAATTGCCCCAGAAAAAATCCGCATCTCGCGAACACGCGCCAGGTCAGGCGCCTTCACAAGCCGCGAGTTGTCGATGTGGCGTGCGAAATGGAACTCGGGCGTGCGCATGCGGCGTCGCAACTGGGCCTGCTTTGCCAGCAGCTCGGCGTTGTGTTCCGTCACCCGCGCGCTCCAGCCGCGGCCGGCCTC
>PLST01000239.1:19048-20970 GCA_003164255.1 Acidobacteriaceae bacterium
TCGCCGGCAGTAACCGGCTTCTTGGTCAAGATCTCCCAGATTCCTTTTTGTGCTCCGTCCCGCAGGCTGTCTTTCGCGATGCGGTCTTCAAGAGAATGAAAGCTGATAACGACGAGTCGTGCGGAGGGCTTAAGCAACTTCGGTGCGGCCTCAAGCAGATCCTTTATTTCGTCCAGCTCGCGATTAACGTAGATACGGAGAGCTTGAAAAGTTCTGGTTGCCGGGTGAATATGACCCTGTTTCATTGGCGGGGCGACTGATGCTACGATCCGGGCTAACTGCCCCGTGGTTGTAACTAGTCGCCCCCTCACAATGGCTCTGGCGATTGTCCGCGACCTCCTTTCCTCACCGTTCTCGTAAATGAGATTTGCCAGCTCTTGCTCGCGCATCTCATTCACCACTTGTGCGGCTGTCGGCCCTGATCGCGTATCCATACGCATGTCCAAAGGGCCGTCCGCCTGAAAACTGAATCCCCTGTGCGCCTCGTCGAACTGCAGGCTGCTTACCCCAAAGTCGGCCAGCAAACCATCCACGCTTGCCGGCTTGATGTGTTCCGCAATCGAACTGAATGCCTCGGCAATCAACTCGATCTGTGGCGCCTGGCTGCCCATCTCTTCTCTGACCCTGTCCAACCGGGCCTTCGCCAGCGCCTGCGCCTCAGTGTCCCTGTCGAATCCGATCAGGGTTCCTGTCGGGCCCAGCCGCCGCGCGATGCCTTCCGCGTGGCCTCCAAGGCCCAGGGTGCAGTCCACGTACGTCCCGTCGGGCCGCACACGGAGAAAATCAATCGCTTCTTCAAAAAGAACTGACACATGGCGTTCATTCGGCTTCGTCATGTGCTCCCCCCTGGGGGGCTTATGCATCCCGGCCGCGCCCGCTCAATATCGCTGCCAATTGCCGGCGGTCTTCCACGGTCATTTCATTGCTGGCCAAACTTGCCTCAAACATCGCCTTGTTGTGCACTTCAAGGCACGTTGCCTTGCCAAAAACCACCACATCTGCGTCCAACCCGGCCTTTTCCCGCAAAACCTGGGGCAATAGCACCCGGCCCTGGTTGTCCATCTCCACCTGGTGGCCGTAATAGCTGGTCAGGTTCAGGTACTTCGCCACCGCATCGTCGAGCGTGCTGAATTCCGCAAGCTGCCCTTCCCGCTTCTCCCACTCCCGCAGTGGCCAGATCTCGGCGCTCTTGCCATCCTGGCTGGTGATGTAGAACTGGGTGTCGTTCTGAGCTTCCAGCAGCTGCTTGAACCCAGCCGGGATCTTCAGACGTCCCTTCTCATCGACCTTTGCTGGATGATTGCCCCTGAACATCTCACTGCCTCAAAACCTCCGCGCCTGGTTTTTCAGTTCCTCTTGCGGGCCGGTTTGCTTTCTTTCGCTGCCTTTTCCGGTTAGCCAGGCTGGTTCCCCAGCGTTTTTGGCTTCGGAATTCCGTTTACTGGGAGCAAAACCGAGTACACTTGCTTTGGAAATCAGTAGACCGGCTCCCGGATGGCCTACTTTTGACCACTTTGGACCACTCCGTGAATATAACCCTGTTCCATCCCCCAGCCAAGTGGAAAATGGGCAAAATCAGCCGTTTGCCGTGCGCACGTGTGGAAAATTCAAGTAATAGATGAAGTATCTAAAACCACCACTACATCTTGTGTTGATGGCTTCGGTTCCATGGCTGGACATCCGAACCGACTCGTGGTAGGAGAAGAAAAAGCGAAGATTCGAGCAANNCCGCGGTCGATCACGAGCTGCAACAGATATATGAACACCAGCACGTTGGCTGTCAGCAGGCAGAACCGGATCGCCGTCTGGTGGCGGTAGATCTCGTAAATCTCCCAGGGAAGAAACGATGCGGTAATGACCAGAGTCAGCACTTCGCCCCAGGTCTTCTCCAGGTAGAGCCCGATCCCCTCGGCCGCGCTCAG
>PLST01000575.1 GCA_003164255.1 Acidobacteriaceae bacterium
GCGTGCTTGCGGGAAGGATCCGTTTCTGCGGTAGACATTGGTCTTCGACTCCCTGAGACCATGGTACGGGGTTTCACCCCCGGGGACTCAGATGAGGCGCGAAGAGCGCTTGCCGATCGAAGTCAAAGTCACTGTGTCGCGAACAAATCCCCTTCCATTCCCCAGGTGCCCAGTTCCGTACTGGTCCGGCGGGCGGGTGCCCAGGACTCGCCCAATTGTTCCATCACATGTGCTGGATTGACCATGCAACTCCACTCACCAGCGGTACACTCCGGGCTGATCTGCTCAAGATCGTGAAGTCAAAACATGGAGGAAAAGGCATGTTTCACATTCTCTGGTACCTCATTATCGGACTGCTCGCGGGGCTTATCTCGAAATCGGTGATGCACGTGCACTTGAGCCTGCTCTGGACAATGGTTCTTGGCGTTATCGGATCGCTCCTCGGAGGCGGCGTTTCCCACATTATTTTTCGCGCCAGAAACGAACGATATCATCCCGCTGGCCTCATTTTCTCCACACTGGGAGCCATCCTGATTCTCTTCGTTTGTTACAAGCTGAACATCCATTTACCAGCGCTTTGACCTCTCATCCCAATGGGTAAGTCACTTCTCGGACAGCATTGTCGCGGCCCTGAAGCGGTAGGATGGTTTGCATGAACGATCCGCCCAAGCCGAAGCGTCGCAACTGGGCTCTTCGCGCCATTGCCGTGCTCTTTCTTGCCTCGCTTCTCGCGCTCATGGGATGGTTCTGCTGGGTCTACGTCCAAATTGAGAACTTTGCCGGCTTTGACCAGGTCGCACCGTCTGACGCCATCTGCGTTCTGGGCGCGGCGGAGTACGATGGAAGGCCCTCCCCGGTCTTCCGCGCGCGTCTTGACCATGCATTCGAACTTTACAAGCGTGGCATCGCACCGTACATCATCACTCTGGGCGGTACAAACAAGGATGAGTACTCCGAAGGCGCGGTGGGTCGCGACTACCTGATGAGCCTGGGTGTCCCCGAAAGCGCGATTATCGAGGAAACCGAGAGCCGCAACACCGAGGAACAGGCTCACCGAATAGCGATTATCGCCCGGGCCAACAATCTGCGCCGCCTGGTCGTGGTCAGTGACGGCACCCACTTGTTTCGGATACACGAGATCTGCGCTGCCGATGGGCTCAATGTGCTCACTTCACCCCGGACACGTGTCACCATCGGGACCGGCACTGACGAAGCCAAGCGCCTTGCGCACGAAATCCTCAGCTACACAGCTTGGCGGTTTTCAAGGGTGGCCGTATCTGCTCTCATGCGAGTCAATACCCGCCTCAAGCCGCTCCTGCATAAGTAAACGATCGCCAGGCGGTTCAACCCGAACCCAGACACATCGTGACCTCGCGGATTCCTCATCTGGATTGGGTTTCCCATGCCAATTACCTTTCGCTCGGAGCAATCCCGGTCAGCACATGAGCTTCCGATCGAAAGATGTGGTAATGATCGAAGCTGATGTCGTTCAGCATGGTCACGTATGGCCCGTAGGCCATGAACGCATCATCAAAGTTTGAGAGAACCCGCACGGATCGTGCCCGCATGATCGAAATGCTCCTCTGGGGGCAGATGTATGTTCTTCCGCCGATTTCGACCGGACCATAATCGATCATGATTTCTGACCGGGCTATCGGGGTGGTGGATTTCAAATCGGCATGAAGTCTAAAGCGCAGGATGGCCCCGCTCTCTGGATCGACGCCAATTTCCTCATGAAATCCGGCATAACGCAGAAAGGCTTGCTTGCCGTCTCCGTCGGGAAGACAGCAGAGCCACACCTGGTGAAGCGACTTTCCCGATGAAATGCTGTACTGGAATACGGCCACACGACCGTGGGCGCCTTGTTCCCAGTGGCTCCAGGTCAACCCTTCATCTATTTCGATCGCATCGAATATCCCTTTGAGGACGGGGCCGAAAATGCCGTACGTAATCAGTTCGGGATCATTGAGCTTTCGCTTGGGAAGATTTGTCTCGGCAATCTCATATCCGTGGCGATATCGCACGATGGTAGTGGAACGATCCGTGACATGCAGCGGCTGATAGTTTTCGCTGGTTCCAGCCTCCAGGTACATCGGCGTCTCCTGGTAACGTACCGTTGTTCGGCTCGCGGAAAGGTCCGGCAGCTTGTGAATGGTCGTATCCAGGTACGCGGACGTAAGCGAGAGCAAATGCTGCTGCGTTTTTGCATCCGGTGGCGCATCGGTGAGAATCTCATTGGCCGGTGGGTCCAGATCGGCAGACGAGTCGGCGAGAATGCGAAGTTCGCTTCGGCTCCGTTTGCCGTACTCTTCTCCATCGAGTTGTGAGAGCCTCTGCTCGCTCAGTCGCTCTGTAAGCGCAAGTTCTGAGAGTTGCTTCGCCAGCTCTTCATCCGGTCCTCCTCGCGCCGCGGCCAACAACTGCTCCAGTTGTTCGATCGATACGCGCCTGGGTGGGGGAATTGGATCAATCGAATAGTATGGCTGATCGTAGTAGCCCGTATTGGTGCGCGCCGTCAGTTCCTGCCTTTTAACCACGACCTTCAGATCGTGATACTCGTTGGGATGGTCTGCGGCCAACGGATCAAAGGAAATCCTGTAAAAGGGCCCGGCGTCCCGAATGCAGCTCTCGATCTCACCCACCAGGTCGAAGCCATCGTCCACGACGCGGCCGCCGCTCTGCACCGCGAGCACTTTTCGATAAACGTTCATGAAGCTGGCCTTGCGCGGTTCGCTCACTCCGGCCAGGTAGGCCTTGTAAAGCTGGGCGTGCGGGTCGGTTTCTCCCACGGTGAAGCTATAGAGTGCCAAGTGCGCTTCGCGTAGCAAGGCGGAGAACCACCAGACCGTGTTGAAGGGCGGCGGCGATCCCTGTACCTTTTCTGCGTATCCGCCGCTCCCAACTCCCCACCCGGGGCCAACCCACAGCAGCAGCTTTCTGCCCGGTTTCTTTCGTTCGTCGCAGGCAATCAGCCCCAGCGCCTTCAATGCCGATTCTGAGGGACTATCCTTCAATCCCTGCAGTGGCGATGAACTTTGCCAACCCGCATTGTGGCGCACCAACGTGAAATTGCTGCGCTCGATCTCTCGAGCGAGTACGTTTCCGTCCTCAGAAGGGGCAACAGTCCACAGACCAGAATCGGCCAGCCAGAATACCGAGAAAGGATGTTCCAGCCGTCCGCCATTCCGGCGCAGATAGCTCGTAACTGCGAGGCGTTCCTCACGTGCCAGACTCTCAGGAAGTGCGACCGTATCGATCAGGATGATGATCTTGACTGGAGGTTCAGTCGATCCTCCCCGGCCATCGAAAGCCCGGAATGAAAGAACATTTTGAAGGTGACCGTTCTCAAGCAAACCGAAATCATCCGCGCTGAGACCCGATATTGGATTTCCGGTCGCGTCGGTGACCAGGACGTCGAGCTTGATGACTCCTTCCGGCATGTCCATCATCACCGAAGTGACCGTCGTGGCTCGATTGTCCGGCGGGGGCTGCATCTCCAGCTGAGCGACCGCGAGCCTCGAAACGCAGAGAAACAGGGCAAGGCCTGTGAAGGTATATTTCTTCATTCGGAGTGACTAAGGTCGCGCCAATTTCAGTGAAGGCAGTATACGCTTGGNNATGATGGGTTCAGCGAGTTTTGCTGCTAGGTAAACGTCGGTTCGGCAGTAATACCCGGTCTGTACACTTGAAAGCGATTACGGCCCCTCGTCTTGGCATGGTAGAGCGCTTCATCGGCGTTCTTCAGCAGGTCTACGGCATCGATCGCACCGGCGGGGATCGCGCACACTCCCACGCTCGCAGAAACCCGCACCTTGTAGTCCTCAATTGCAATTGGTTCTGCCAGCGACCCAACAATGATCGAGGCAATCCTCTCGGCCGCTTGCAGGTCGGTCAGTTCGCGAAGCAGCACGACGAACTCGTCTCCGCCCAGCCTGGCAACTGTATCCTCCCTGCGTACGGACCGCGAAAGTCGATTCGCGGTTTCACGCAACACTTCGTCCCCTGCTGGATGGCCATAGGTATCGTTGATCTCCTTGAACCCATCCAGGTCCACCATCAGTACCGCCAGCCCGGTTCCTCTTCTCTTGGCGTCTTCCACTGCGACGTCCAGCCTCTCCTGGAGGCGACGACGGGTCGCCAGTCCTGTCAATGTGTCGTGCATCGCCATGTGACGAAACAGCTGTTCGCTTTCACGCAGTTTGTGCGCCTGATGCTCAACGCGCCTCCTGAGAGTTACCACCCAGC
>PLST01000307.1 GCA_003164255.1 Acidobacteriaceae bacterium
CACAACATCATGGCCAACGTGCCCGCGGAAAACATCCTGGCCATGTACCGGGCGGTTCGCGAGTTCAACGACATCGAAAGCGGTGCCTGATACGCGATGATGTTGCCGCGCGATGAGGCCTGCTCAACTCCGGCGATTAGCCCCGGTCTCTGTGACCTCTCCCAATCAAGACGAGGGTGCCCCCGGTCCCTCGCTTTCGGGGACCGGGGAAGAAGGAGAATCCGCGCTGTCCAGCCCAGCGACCTACGCGCAGTCCCGTAGAAAAGTTCTGGAATCGTCCACTAGCGCCGACCATTCAACTCATCAATCAAGTCAGGCAGTAATCACGGTGAGCGGAAATCCTCATTCCGCCAAGCTTTGGATCGAGTGTGTTCCAGGCCCACATCATCTCAAGGCGTTGCAGCTCCCTCCCGTTGCTTACCTACGAGCACGAACCGGTTGTTCAATCATCCTTGATTTGTTCGACTTTGTGGCAAGGTAAAATGCTTCCTCATTGTCGCAAATAACAAAGATGTGATCGTCTTGCTTCAAGGGGCCAAACTCATCCCCTGGATTCAGATAGACTTCAATACCGCGTGAGATGGCGATTGGAATTACGGCACGAGCCTTTGATTCCCTGCTGGCATAGAAGTGCAGCGCGTCAGAGAAGCGCCGATTCACAAGCTGTTCGGGCACCTTGACCCTGTAAATCTCGTCTGAATCGGGACTGAACGTAAGCAGGGTGTGATACAGCCCTGCGAGTCCCGGCGTAAAAGCGCATTGGGTCAACACATCGATGCCGAAGCTTTCTCCACACACACACTCGGTTGGCCCTCCCTTGCCTGCCGTATGTGCGGCTTCAAGGTTCTTGGCGGAACGAATTTCGGCAGTAACTGGCGTATCGCAGAATCCCCGCAGCACAAGCAGCGCTAATACAGTCTTTGCATCGGTGATATCCGGTTCAAATTGACTTACTGAATCACTCTGCCAATTTCCAAGTATGACGATCGACGAGGCGGATTTAACCTGTGCCTGTTCTAGGACCCTGCTGTCAGTAGCATCTCCTGAGATCCAGTAGCAACGTTCAAAGCCTGGTCTCCCTGGGAACACTGAGGGACCGTGTGCGATAACAACAATCGACTTCTTCTCCGTATCCGGTCCACGCAATTGCTCGATCATGCGCTCCGCTCGATGGTCCCAGTTAATGAGAACAATATGTTTTGCGAGATGACTTGGCACTCGAATCCTCCCCATCCATTTCCCCAGCTCTTCCGAAATGTATCGCTTACCAAACTCCGCAATCACCCAACCCACGAGGGCTACGCCGACAATGATCGCGAACACCGCCACTCGCTCGCCCCAGGTCGTTTTGGGCGCCCGCGCCTGAAACCCTCCTGAAACATAAACAAGGACCGACCACATCGATTTAGGAAAAGTGTCGAAGTTCTCGTTCACATGGCGCTCACACCAGTAGAGGCCAAGCGCCGCGAAAACCCAAACGCCAAATAACGCCGAGATCGCCACGATAAGATCTGCCAAACTGGTTGTTGCCTGCCGTACATGTTTACGCTTCAATATTAGAATTGCGCAAAGATACCCGAGGAGTAACACTGGAATCAACCAAAGCCATGAGATGCCGAATCCTTTGGAGATATACCGCTTGGCCCCCGGATAAGTCTGGATAGGAAGCTGAGCGGGTACGGTCCTGAAGAGCAGATCCATTTTGGTTCCGCTGATGCGTTCAATCTCACCGCGTCGCGCCTGAAGTAGTCCCATCAATGCAACGACATTCGCCTGGTCAACGTCAGAACGAACTAGTAGAAGGCATTGGGTGCCGATGGTTGGCACATCGTCCTCTTGACCCGCATATGTTCGTCCGGGAATATATGCCTCAACGTAGCTGCCACTGCTTGTCATCCGGGATATCAACTTCGGGTCAAGTACTAGCAAACGGGCGTCGCGATTGATCAGCGTCTGTGCCACAACATCCACGGGAATCGCGCTCGTGATAATCGCGGCATCAATCGATTCCGCTGCAAACTGGGGAACGATCTGCTCCATGGACAGGGTGCGAGGCTGAAACTCTCCTATTGAGACCCCAGCCGCCTCCAGAACGGAGCGGGCGGTAATCTGTCCGCCACTACCATCCACACCAATTGCGATGGCCTTGCCTTTTAGATCGTCGACGGAAAAAATGAAGAGATCGTCCCTCACCAGGATGTGGATTGGCTCTGTAAAGATAGGTGTCAGCAACTCGATATTTGTAAGTGGATCGGGAAAGGGCAAGTGTCCCAGCACTGCCCGCACGGCAACGTCGCCCTGGACCAATGCAAGATCCGCACGTCCCGAAGTCAACAACTTGATGTTATCTACCGATCCACCGGATAGGACAGGTTGAAGTTTTACGCCATTTTTTTCTGCCACAAGAGAAATGGCATTCGCCAATTTAGTGTAGTTACCCTGGCTCTCTCCGGATGCGAGTAATAACGTCTTCTGTTGTGCTTGCCCGAACACACATAAGGCAGGAAGGACACACTTCAACAACCATAGCCGCTTACCCGTGCTCACGGCGTCTCCTCTGGTTCCCTGGATATTAGTAGCACTGCAATAATATACCTTGGTTTACAGTCAGTAAGTGACAGCGTCTTAGGGGCACGATAGCCGACTTCGCCGGCGAGCCGCCCTTAACTGGAAATAGGGAAAGAGGGGGACATGATGCCTGTTCCCCATCCGGGGTGCTATCGTTCCTGCATGGCTCGGCTGGCTCGTGTTGTGATCCGAGGGCTTCCGCATCATGTTACCCAGCGCGGCAACCGGCGCGAGGCGATCAAGGCCGAATGCCCCGAACAGCTAGAATTTTTGTGAATAGATATCGCGCCCCCCCTCTATCCCCTCTATTACTGTCCCCTATTACCCAGAGTCATGGTTCCGACGGTGTACCATTTTTGCATGCGAGCTATCGCTTCTACTGTCGCGCTTCTGCTGTTGACCTCGACTGTCTGCGCTCAAAACACCGACCTCAAGAATCTGCCGCAGTTCGATGTGGTCTCCATCCGTCCCCACCAGGACGAAGGCATGATGAGAATGGGGTTTCAATTCGGGACAGTGCCCGATGGAGTTGTTTTCAAAGGCGGCACACTCGACATGCTGATCCATATGGCCTTCGACGTTCCTCGCGACCGCATACTCAACGAGCCGGACTGGGTCCGCTCCAGCCGCATCGATCTCGATGCCAAAGTCGCGCCTGAAGATGCGCCGAAATTGAAGACGCTCACGCGCCAGCAGCAATGGGCCATGATCATTCCAGCGCTTGAGGATCGTTGCGCGCTGAAATTCCATCACGAAACCCGAGAGCTTGAGGTCTACACGCTGGTGCTCGCCAAGGGCGGCTCCAAGCTCAAGGAGGCAGCCCCTGCGGATCCCCACGCAAGTGCGCCCAGCCCTGGAAACAGCACTGACTCGCTCGATAAGCCCGGCTCGCCCGGCCAGCCGCCAGCCGCCGCGCCCATGATGTTGATGATGAATCAGTCGGGCGTCACGGTGAAGGGGCGCAGCGCCACCATCGACTCTTTCGTCCAGATGCTCTCGCAGCAGATGGGAGCAACCATCGTAGACAAGACGGGGCTCACCGGCAAATACGACTACGAGCTCGCGTGGATGCCGGATGAGATGAATTTGATGGGCATGCCCATGATGCCCATGCCCCACGGCCCGCCACCGCAGGGCGGAAGCGAACAGCCCCCACCACCAACGGCCCCATCCATCTTCGCAGCTCTCCCAGAGCAGGTCGGCCTCAAGCTTGAGACACACAAAGAGCCCGTGGATGTCATCGTCATCGACCACATGGAGCAGCCGTCGGCGAATTGAGAGCAGGCTCAGGCCCTGCCAGCCACTGTCATCCCGAACGGAGCGAGGGATCTGCGAATCTCTTCTTGGCGCCGATTGCAAAAAAAGACACCGCACTGAGGGAGCAACGAAGAGCGCCGAGGGTTCCCCAGGTGCTGGGGTGGTGAGCCCCTCGTCCGCCGCGGCGTAGGGACCTGGAAGAGAACCAACTTCCCTTCGCGCCTTTTCTAATCCCTATTCCCTGCCTTTACGCCGTCGCGCGCTGCTTATCCTTGGCCAGATGTACGCTGATCACCTTCGACACGCCCGGCTCCTGCATCGTGACGCCGTAAATCATGTCGGCGGCCTGCATCATCCGCTTGGAGTGCGTCACCAGCAGGAACTGCGTCTCCTTGCTCAGCGAGTGCAGCAGGTCGGCGAGGCGGCCGACGTTGGTTTCGTCCAGCGCCGCATCCACTTCGTCCAGCGCGCAGAACGGGCTCGGCTGGAACTGGAAGATGCCCACCAGCAGCGCCAGCGCGGTCAGTGACTTCTCACCGCCCGAGAGCAGCAGCACGTTCTGCAGCTTCTTACCCGGAGGCGAGGCCACAATCTCCAATCCGCTCTCGGCCGTGTTCTCCTGGTCGGTGAGCCGCAGGAAGGCCTGCCCGCCCTGGAACAACCGCGAGAACACAACGCCAAAGTTTTCATTGATCCGCGCGAAAGCCTCTTCAAACTTGGTGCGCGAAATCTGATCGATTTCCTTGATGGTCTCCTGCGTATTCTCGATCGATTCGATGAGGTCCTTGCGTTGTGCTTCGAGGAACCCGTGGCGCTCGGCCGTCTCCTTGTACTCGTCCAGAGCCATCATGTTCACCGGCCCCANNCGATGCGCTGCTTGAGCGTGCGGCAGACTTCCTCTTCAGCGAGTAGTTCATCGTTGAGCAGGCGCACGATTTCAGCGTCGTCGCGCAGCACCTGGGCCTCTACATTCACCTCGGCAAGGCAGCTTGACTCCAGATACTCAAGATCGGAGTGCAGCTTGGCGAGTTCACTGGAACGGCCCGCACGATTCTCGCGCAACTCATCGAGCGCGATGCGGCCGGTCTTGAGCTGTGTCTCCATCTCAGCCAATTGCTGGCGCAGTGCCTGAGATTGCGCGGCGATGGTTTGCGTCA
>PLST01000631.1 GCA_003164255.1 Acidobacteriaceae bacterium
GTCTTGCCGCCGATCATGCAGTAAACGCCGCCATCCTTGGTGGGGACAGCACCCTCGACCAGGACAATGTACTTGCCCTTGTTGTTCTTGATGGTGTCGTTGAGGCTTTTTTCTGCCTGGAATCCGGAGGCAGCCATGAGCGTCTCTGAGTAGTTCAGCGACAAGACGTCAAGGAGTGCATCGACCACAATGGGGTGGGATGAACGGATGAACGACTCGCTGCAACAGGTGCACTCCTGAAAGTGCATCCAGACCACAGCCGGTTTTTCTTTCTTTTCAAATGCTGAAACAACTTGCGCGACGCCGCTTTGCGCAAAACCTGCGGCGGTTGCGGCCGCAGCGCAGAACTGTAAGAAGTCCCGTCGACTGTAGCCCTTCTTCTCCATCGACTGCCAAATGGTCTGTCCCATGCCTACCTCGCTCGCTGTGCAGGTTCAGGCAATCTCCAGAGAACAAACAATGCAAATAAGAAATTCAGGAGGTTGCCGACTGACGTGATGAAGGTACCGATGAAAATAAACGACTGGATGTGCGCGCCATCACAAGTGTTGTAGATCACCCGCAGACGTGCGCGATCTGGGAGGGTGATGATCCACATCACATTGAAGTTGGCAGATAGGCTGTGGTGAAGGGCGGTCCGGTACTGCAGGTCTCTTTTTTTGAGGGGTATGCGGATTTTGGGAGGTTTTTCAAAAAGTGAGAAAGAGCAACAGCGGGACCTTTCCAAGCTTGCTCAGTTTTGGTTCATTCACTCGCTGGTCCCCAAATGCGAGGGATCACCCCCCTGGGACAAGGACCTGTCCCTGGGGCGCCGGACCAGGGGCACCCGGCTTATTGGGGTTAACGGATTAGCTTCGTGGATGGTTGAGCTTGAGTGAGGCGGCAGAGCGTAAGGCCGAAGGCTGAGAGGAGCGATGCCGCAGTGGTGCAACGCTACTGATTTTCGATTCCGCCGGAGATGAAATGAGATTGTTCCTGCGCGGTGGAAGTGCCTGCGTCTTGCGGGTTGGCGAGCTGAGCCAGGACGAGCAGCTTCTGGTGCGGGGTCATGATGCCTGCAAGGGTTTTTAGGCTCTGGGCAGCGATGGGGTCTCCCGCGGCAGCCGAGCGACGCAGCCACGTGCAGGCGCTGACGTAGTCGAGTGGAACGCCCCGGCCGATGAAGTACAACATGCCAAGGTTGTATTGGGCGCGTCTTGCGCCGTGCTTTGCCGCAGTTGTGTACCAGGCAAGCGCCTTCGGATAGTCCTTTTCAACACCGAGGCCCTTCTCGTACAGGACGCCCAAATTACTCTCGGCTTCCGCCAGGCCTTGAGCCGCCGCCTTACTGTACCAATAGAGCGCCTGGGCGTAGTCCCTCTGGACGCCTAAACCCTGGTGGTACAAGGTGCCGAGGTTGTTCTGGGCGTTTGCATTTCCCTGTTCGGCTGCCTTGCGATACCAGTGGGCCGCTTCCAGGTAATCCCGTTTGACTCCCAGCGCGAGTTCGTACATGTCGCCGAACTTGTATTGGGCGGCGGCGTCTCCCTGCTCGGCTGCCGCGCGATACCAGCGGAACGCCTGGGTCAAATCGACCTTGCCCGCACGGCCTTTTTCGTAGAGATACGCCAGATTGACCTGAGCCGGGGCAAAACCGGAGGAGGCCGAGGCGGTAAGCCACTTGAGGGCCTCCTTATCGTCATGCTTGACGCCGACGCCGAAGGCATAGTGGTATCCGAGGCTATTCTCGGCGGCGGGATCTCCGGATTCCGCGCGCGCAGTTCGCTCGGCAAGGGGCATCGGGTCTAGAGGTTGGGCATTGGGAGTCTTATCGCCGACCTGAGGGACTGTTGCAGCTGGCTGAGCGGGAAGGGTCGATTTGTTTTCCTCTGCCCTGAGTGCGGTGGCGGTGAGCGCCAGAAGTACGATTGCAAACGATGCGGATAAATAAGAGCGGTTCATAGGGTCCCTCTTCGCTCTGCAACGAAGAAAGCAGAATCCTAGAACTATTCATTAACTTTTAGCAATAAATTAATGAGGCTGTAATGACACAGTAACTAACACATGGGTTGTAGGCTTGTTTTGCACAGGATGGCGTCGAACTGCTGGCGAGGCTGCACTTTGCGCAATTTAGTTGCGTCCAATGCGTTGCAGTTTTTCGCGCGCATCGGCGAGGGTTGTTTTAAGAAACGCTTAGGTGAACTACTGGCCGCGGGGGATGTCGAGTGCGCCGGTGAGGGCGGCGACGCGCTCCACCTGATGCGAGCGGCACCAGGACTCGAGGCCCTTGGCCAGGCGCTCAACGGCGCGTGGGTCAGCGTAGCTGGCTGTGCCTACCTGGACGGCGGTGGCGCCGGCGAGCAGGAATTCTACGGCGTCATCCGGGGTGACGATGCCGCCCATGCCGAGGATGGGGATGGAGACGGCTTGGGCTGTTTCATAGACCATGCGCAGGGCGATGGGCTTGATGGCCGGGCCGGAAAGGCCGCCGGTGATGTTGGAGAGACGCGGACGCCGGGTTTCAACGTCGATGGACATGGCAAGAAAAGTGTTGGTGAGCGAGACGGCGTCGGCGCCGGCTTCCTGCGCGATGTGGGCCATGTGGGCGATGGAGGTGACGTTGGGCGAGAGCTTGACGATGAGCGGGCGGGCGGCGACTTCCCTTGCCTTGCGCACCAGGTATTCGAGTTCGACGGGATCGGAACCGAAGGCCATACCGCCAGCGTGGACGTTGGGACAGGAGACATTGAGCTCGTAGGCCGCGATCCCTTCGGCCTGGTTGAGGAATTCGATGACCTGGGTGTATTCGCCGACTGTGTAGCCGAAGACGTTGACGATGACATTGCAGCGCGGATAACGGCGCATGGGCGGGAGCTTGTGCTCGAGGTACTCCTCGACGCCGACGTTCTGGAGGCCGATGGCGTTGAGCATGCCGGCAGCGGTCTGGATGATGCGCGGGGCGGCATGGCCGGCCATGGGGTGGAGGGAGATNNCCGTAGCCGAAGGTGCCGCTGGCGGCGATGACTGGGTTGACCAGTTCCATTCCGGCCAGCGTGACTTTCATGTCGGGTTTCAATGGCGGCGGTCCTTCAAAGCAGTGGTCAGTGAACAGTGATCAGTGGTCAGCCGCAAGCTCCCTGCGGGCTCTACTATTCCAGTGGCCTCTGCGGTCTTCGCACAGCGATGAAAATCCGGACACTCCAACTGATCACTGACCACTGTTCACTGACCACTGGTTATCGGCTTCAAGGCCTCACTTAAGACACGGCCTACTGCCGCGGAGGGCCGATTGACTCCGGCCAGCGAGGCAAATGTGACCGCCAGATCTACTGGCGCCACTTGTCCATGATACTCGCCCGGGATGAAGGGAGCTCCGTAGAATGCCAGCGGCACATGGCGGTCGTAGGACCAGGGACTGAAGTGCGTGGTTCCGGCGAATTGACCGGTGCCGGCCAGTTGATAGGCATCGAGAACCATCATGACGTCCCAGTTGCCGTGCTCGGCGTAACTGTGGGCGATCATGCGGCCGAATTCTGTGGGCGGGAGCTGACCGGCAGCCATTTGCAGGCGGGTGAACGTGTACTGGACGTGCGGCGAGGTGGGCAGACGCTGCTGCGAGGGCTGCACGACGGTGGGCGGAGCCGGAAAGAGCCGGCGGTAGGCGGTCGGATTCGGGTCCTGGGCGGCTACGGCGGCGGGCAACAGCGAGGCTACGGCTTCTTCGGCGGTTCTTTCGTCGATGCCGGCCTTCTTGAAGACACGCTGATCGAGCACGATGTAGGGCAGGTCGGGACCGGGCAGAAGNNGCGAGCCAGACGTTCTGGAGACCGATGTTCTGATCGAGCCAGGAGTTGAAGTCGTCGAGCTGCTGGTCGAGGGCGAGAATCATCTGCTGCTCGAAGTCGGAGTCAGGACCGAACTGGTGGCCCTGGATGTCGTTGGGAGAAAGCGAAACGACGAGCAGGTCGGTGACGCCGTTCTGGCCGAGCTTTTCGCCGGTGATGAGGGCCTTGGCGAAGTCGAGTTCGTAGCTGTTGGCTGCGGGGGTTCTGCCGACAAGTTCGAAGAACTGGGTGGTGCCGTCCGCGTTGGCCTCGTGCTCGGCCTGGGCGATGCGGGGGCCGGAGTTGAAGGCACTGGCCCACGCGGGCAGATGCTGCATGTAATAGGTTGAGGTGGTGAACTGGCCGCTGGCATTGTCGATCCA
>PLST01000078.1:0-1721 GCA_003164255.1 Acidobacteriaceae bacterium
TTCGTGATCTCGACGCCTGCGAGCTGGATAGCAGCAAGACCGGCGCAGGAGTCTGTCAATTGAGCGTGAGCAGTCAAACAGCTGCCTAGCAATGCTGCCAGGAGGAGCAAGTGTTTCGAATCGGTCATAGCCAACCTTCTTTACCTGGAGACAAGTGCGAGCACTGCGTGGACCGCATTCATTGAATACGCCGAAGCAGCCGCAGATTACTTGATGGTTGCCTGAACTTCCTTGCCTTCATAGTTGATTTCCGCGTTGCCCGCGCTGGTTACATCCACGCCTGCGCCATGTGCGCTGTTGACCAGCACGACGCGAAATTTGCGGTCTACGGCCATTCCGGGGAATGAGCCTTCGCGCGCGCCGATGGTCAGAACCGAGCTGCGGTCGTCCCATCGAATAGGAACAACAGAATGCTGGCCCTTTTCGTACTCGTAGCCGTCCCCGGCGTCTTCGTAGAGATCAAATTTTCCATCGGCGCCACGGTAGATGCGCAGCTCGATGAGCCCGGCCGGGGCTTCGGCGGCGTATTCGATTTGCGGGCCCATGGGAAGAATGGAACCGGCGCGCACGAACAGGGGCATGCGTTCGAGCGGCGCATCGGCTTCGATTTCCTGTCCGCCTGTCGTCGATTTGCCGGTCCAGAAGTTATACCAGGCAGCGGCAGCAGGCAGATAGACGTCGCGCTTTGTCGCGTCGGCTTTGAGCACCGGGTTGACCAGGATGGCCGGACCGAACATGAATTGGTCGCCGAGGTTCCAGGTCTTCGGATCCGTGCGCCAGTCCATCACGAGCGGGCGCTGGATGGTGTAGTCCTCGTTCGTTACCTTCCAGGCCATCGAATAGATATACGGCATGAGCCGGTAGCGGAGGCGATCGTAATTGACCAAAATGGGTTCGACTCGGTCAAAGCTCCACAACTCGTTGTGCGGCCGATGCCCGTGCGTTCTGAAGATGGGACAGAACGTGCCGTATTCAAACCAGCGCGCGTAGAGTTCCTGGAATGCGGGGTCTGCGAGAGGATCGTCATGCGGCGGCCAGTAACCGCCAATGTCGGTGGTCCAATAAGGATAACCAGACAAAGCGAAATTGAGACCTGCCGGGACTTGGTGGTTCAAGCCCCAATAGGTGCCGTAGACATCACCCGACCAGACGGTGGCACCAACGCGCTGCTGGCCGAAGAACGCCGAGCGCGTAAGTAGAAAAACGCGCTTGCTCTTGTTCTCCGCCTTCCAGTGATCCTGCACGCCAAGTGTGTGCAAGAGCGGGAATACATTGGTGAATTCGGCCCCGTTGCCCATGGTCAGCTGACGGCTGCTGAGGATGGCGTCGCCCATGTGCGGCCAGTATTCTTCGGGCTCGGCACTATCGAGCCAGAATGCGTCCCATCCCTGTGACAGCAACTTGCCGGGCAGGCGGTCCCAGTAGATGTCGCGCGCCTCAGGATTAGTGGCATCATAGACATGCGCGCCGGATACAAGCTCGTGCTTTGCATCCAGCTCCTTGTAGGTTTCCGAATTCGGATCGAGCAGACCCCAGACTGAGATCATTGCGTGCACGTTTTCTTTGTGCAACGCATTGAGATCCTCGGCTACGTTGTGATAATTCGAATTGAATTCAGGATCGCCCTCGGTCTTCCACCAGAACCAGTCCTGCACAATCGCATCGAGTGGGATATGCTCCTGGCGATAGCGCTGCGCAATCTCTCGAATCTCGTCGAGCGA
>PLST01000078.1:1746-1940 GCA_003164255.1 Acidobacteriaceae bacterium
GCCGTGTTCCACATCAGCCCATAGCCTTTGCTCGAAATCAGCAGCGGAATCGCGACATCGGTGTTGTCTTGCCCCAGTTCTACCGTGGCGCCGCGATAGTTGAACATGCCGCTCTGGTGCTGCCCCAGTCCATACACCGCCTCAGAAACTGTGGGAGAGAATCGGTCCGTGACACGATAGGTGTGATCGCCATT
>PLST01000078.1:1949-5961 GCA_003164255.1 Acidobacteriaceae bacterium
TTTCGCGTCTTGCGCGAAGGTGAAGGGCGCTCCCGGGCAAGCTTGCTGCGCGTCGAGCATCCACGGGCGCGGTGACGTCGTTGCAGAAGGTTCAGGCGTAGCAACCACGTGAATCACCGAATCGGTACACACGGTCACGTCAAGCACTTCCCTCCCTGAGATGGCGCGGAAGCCATGGCTCGTCTGCTCGATTTGCGCGGGCGTAGGCCCAGGCACCTTCTGTCCTGGCATCTGAGCCACCGTGACCGTGGAGCTTGCGAGAAAAAGAACCACGGCGGGCATCGGGTCCCATAAACCACGCGTTGATCGGAGAGTTCTTGCGAGCTGGCGCATGTTCGGCCTCAACTTTCTGTTTGCCTGAATTTTACTGCGAGGTTCAACCTCGCAAGAAACCTGAAATCCCGTGTAAGCTGGCCGTGATCCGCTTCGAGTGCTAACGGCAATCTGCTGTAAAGCAGAGATTCTTACTGAAGAATGGCATCACATGGTTCTGGAACCGATCGGCCACGGCGCTGGTGTGGGTGCCTGAATAGACCTCGAAGCTATTTGCGATTCCGTAATGATCCAGAATGTCGTGCAGCTTGGTCGTATCGAATCGCAGTCCATCCTGGTCACCCACGTCCATGGCGATGGCGCGATACTGCTTCAGATTTCCAATGTATTGATCGACGAAGGCCAGCGGTGAATTGGCCGCATATTTCGCCTGGATCTCCGGGACTGGAACGCCGTCCTTGGTCGGCAAGTCGAAATAAAGCGGAGGGTTCTTGGGATCGGGGGCCCATGCTGCCGCCGTTGCATACTGGGCAGAGGCAAAGCCAGGCGATTGTGCAGCCAGGTCGGCGGGGGACTTCGCTGCGGCAACTTTTTTCTCGCCGGCTATCGCCCGCTCCTTCATCTGATCGGCGGGGCCCGGTCCGCCGCCGGCCATCGGAGACATGCAGCAGGGGCTCATGATGTACAGAGCGCCGAACACGTCCGGATGCTTCATGCCGATACGCGAGGCGCCGTAGCCGCCCATCGAGTGGCCCACAAGACCGCGACTGCTGCGGTTCGCTATCGTGCGGTAATGTGCATCCATGTACGCCACGACGTCACGTGCGACGTAATTCTCGAAGTCTCCGGTGGTCGCGGAGCTGGAATACATCGAGCCGTTGTAGATCGTCTTGGAATCCGGCAGGACCACAATCATTTCCTTTGCGCCTTGTGAAAACGCTCCTTCGATTGTCTGCGGCACATGAATCTCTTTAGTCCACTGCTCTGCTCCAATCGAATAGCCGTGCAGAGCGTAGACGACGGGATAATGGCGCTTCTTATCCTTCTCGTAACTGGGCGGAAGAAAGACGATGGCATCGCGATCCACGGCGTCGCCTTCGAGATTGCCCTCGAGCGCTGCGCCATGGATCTTTATGTGTTCCACCGTCGCCGGCTTGGCGCCGGGGACAGGATCGGGAACTTTCGTCGCGACCTGTGCCAGGATATCGCTGGCCAGGATCGCGATTGCGCACGCAAGAAACAGTTTCATGAGCTTCATCTTGACCTTCTCCAGAAAACTTCGGCTACTGCACCGGGTAGGAATAAATGTTCACGCTGAAGGGACGCACGGTAATGGTTTCGGGCAATGAGCCCAGCATTTGCTCCTCGACCTGAACTTCTGGTTTCTTGTCGACTTCAACTTTGGCGTCGATGGAGTCGGGCGCCATGCGGTACAGATGCCCCGAACTCCCTAGCTTCGCCCCGCTGATCGCGATCCTTACGCTCTGCTCAGCGTCCGATGGGTTCAGCACCGCGATCGTGAGAGTTTTGCGATCCTCACTAAAGGCCGCGCTCACGTCCATTGGATAGGTATCACTGCCGGGATTGACTGCAGGCTGGTCGCCCCCCGCCGGGAATGTCGGCTTTGGCTGCGGTGAGTCTCCAGTCACGTCCACTGGAATCGTGCCGAAGTGATCGCGATACATCTTGAAGAGCATTCCTGTGGGGTTGAGCACGGCTTCGGTGCGGTTGGAACTCATCATCGCCGTTGCAAATGTGAATGCGCCCATCTGGAAAATATCGGAGTGACGGAACATCTCGTGGAAGGCCCATGCATACGCAGGAACGGTTTTGTAGGAGTTCGGTCCGCCGCCGAAGTAAGCCCACTCGTCGATCGCGATCGGAACCGGCTTTGCACGCAGAGCAGGAATTCGCTTCAGGTATTCCTGGTAGTGCTCATATTTCGCGCGGACCTGTACGGCTGGCGCGCGTTGCCACTCGATGAACGAAAGAGGAGGATCGATGGGCACCTTCTTTTGTAGTTTCATGTCGGTGTGCTGGGTGCCGGAGGCATAGTAGTGCTCGCTGACCATGTCGATGTTATCGAGGCAGTTCAGCAGCATCTGGCCCGTCCAGTCGGCTGCGGAAAGATAGTCGGGAACATATTGACCGTTGATGCGTCTCGCCTGGTCCGCACCCTCCATCACGTCAGGCATGGCGCCGCCTGCAATCAGTTTGATAGTCGGATCTACCTTCTTCATCTCCTTCGCGAAGAGGTTATGCTTCAACTCGAATTGGGGAAGCGACATGGACCCCATCTGGTAGTCGCCCCAAGGCTCATTGCCAACGCCCCACCACTTCACGTGATACGGCGCAGGGTGGCCGTTTGCAGCCCGCCATTTCCCCATGGGAGTGGTGACGGCGCCGTTGGTGTATTCCACCAGCTCTCGCGCGGACCATGCGTCGCCGAAGCCGGCATTGACGGTGATGTAGGGATCTACGCCGAGCAACCGGCAGAGCGTCAGGAATTCATCGGTGCCCACGTCGTTGGGCTGTACGGCGTGCCACACGGGGTCGAAGATGGGCGGGCGCTTGTCGATGTCGCCTACGCCGTAGCGCCACTCATACGACGAGACAAAGTTGCCGCCTGGAAAGCGGAGAACGCCAAAGCGCAATTGCTTGAGCGCGGCGATCACCTCCGGGCGGAAGCCCTCGATGTTGTCGGCGGGCATCAGTGAGACCGTGCCGACATGGAAGGTGCCTGCGCCTGTGCCAGTGATCTCGAGAGTTGCGTCATCCGTATCGGTTGCGGCGGTGAAGCGCAGCGGGAACTTGCGGTACACAGCACCGAGTGAGCCAATTGTGACTGTCTGTCGGTCAGCTGTTTCCTTGCCCCAGATAAGCGTCACCTTGATCATTGCGCCGGGAGGCCCCGACAGCACAATGCGTCCGGTGTAGGACTCCCCTTTACGAACCGCGAGACCCGCTTGTCTGAACCCGTGAGCCTCTTTCGCATCGAGTTTGACCAGCGGCGTCTGTTCGCCGGTGTAGGGCGCCTTGCTGTCCATGGTGACAACGTCCGCGCCGCCGATCGGAGCCCACCAGCGCGTAGGATTCCGTCGGAAGCGGGGATTTCCCGCGGCATTGCCCATCACCGGCGGGGGCGTGGGCGCGCCGGCTGCGACCGGGTAGAAGAACTTGCGATCGACGAGCATCTCAGACCAGATGCCGTTGTTGACGATGTCGCCGCCGTGTTCGAGAAACTGGCCGTAGATGTACTTGGAGATTGGTGTACCGGTCTTCGATGTATCGATAATGGCGTTGACCGTGTGTGCCTGGGCCGGCACGAAGGCAGGAGAGGCCAACATGGAAACTGTAAGCAGACTCAACAAGTATGCCTTCAGGGCCGCAAATCGTTTGAATGAGCACGTCATTGGATCTACTCCGTTTATTGCCTTCATGGTGCCGCCCCCGATACGCGCACCGGCGGGCCGTATCTTCGCTCCTAAGCGAGGTCGCACGATCTTCTGTGGCCTGCAACGAGTTCACTCGTGACTATTGCTCGATCGAAACAACCGTGACAGATCTCGGCTCTACGGTCAGTGAGAGCTTGCCGCTCTGAACTTTCACTGTCGCCGATTTCGGAACCACTGCATTCGGCGACTCAAAAGTGTTGATGCTGTCCACGGCTGCGCCCGATAGCGTCTCAGCCTTCGCCGAACTTACCGTTATACCGGCCAGGTCTGCATCGATGGCGACA
>PLST01000155.1 GCA_003164255.1 Acidobacteriaceae bacterium
CAAGCCGCTTTGAGCGGCTCACAAAATGAAGCCCCCGGCTCTGCCGGGGGTAATCTCACTAACATTTTCGCAACCTCGGAACCAAAGGCACAAATCCTGCGTATAAGCCCGGTATGCAATGCGTGGGTACATTAAGCTGGAGCATGATCGGATTGGCGCCCGCAGCCAGTCCATCGCGGCGTAAGATGGACGCGCTGAGAATTGGCGTTCCCCATACGCCCGGGTTAGTCTCCTCGCGGCGAGACAAGGGGCTCGGTCCGATCGACAGACATCAGGGTTCGGGAGCAACTGGTGCTCCAATTGCCGCTCTGGGACCGCGCACGGAGGTGAGACCGCTGGACGTTGACTGGTCGCAAGTCGTCCGCCGGTGTATGGACGGAGACTCTGGCGCGTGGGCCGAGATGGTTCGCACGCACCATAAGCGTGTCTATGGCCTCTGCTATCGGTTTACGGGCAATGCGGCTGATGCCGAGGACCTTACCCAGGACGTTTTCCTCAAGATCTATTCGAACCTGGCTAGCTTTGATACGAGCCGCGGCAGCCTTCAGGTTTGGATCACGACAATGACGCGTAACCTGTTGGTCGATAACTTCCGCCGCACCCGCAACCAGAGGGCAACCGGATCGCTAGACGATGGCTGGGACACAACTGAAGAGCTGAAGCCGCTGGACCGGCTGACCGCCACGGGCGCCTCTCCGCATGAACTGGCTGCCCAGAAGGAACTTGCGGCGATGGTCCAGAATGCCCTGGCACGCGTATCAGTTGAGCTGCGCGAAGCAGTGATTCTCAGAGACCTGCAGGATCTTGACTACAAAGAGATTGCCCAGGTATTGGGCATCCCTGAAGGGACTGTAAAGTCCCGCATCAGTCGAGGCCGCGCGGAACTTGCGCGCCTGTTGGAACGTAATAAACGGGAGGTGATGTAACCATGCCAGACCGCGCACACATTCCGAACTCTCCGGCCTGTGGCCAGTGGGAGACCCTTTTGGCGGACGCGCTGGACGGGCTGCTGAAGCCCGAGGACGAGAGTCTTTTTGCCGAACATATGGCCGGCTGTCAGGCCTGCACAGCACTGTTTGAAGAAGCGCGGCGTGGCCGAGAATGGCTGGAGTTTCTCTCCCCGGAACCAGAGGTCCCGGCCGGGCTGCTGGATAAAATCCTGGCTCAGACTGGACCGGGACAGGTGTCAGGATACGGCCTGATGGCGGGAAACACCAAGGTGCTGCCGATGCCGCCGGCATGGCAGCGTCCGGGCTTTGCCGCCCAGATTCGCCGCTTTGCCGAACCGCGACTGTTAATGACCGCGGCGATGGCGTTCTTTTCAATCGCCCTGACGCTGAATTTGACAGGGGTAAAGTTGAGTGGCCTGCGCATGGCCGACCTTCGTCCCACTGCCGTTCGTTCCTTCATGGAGCGGCGATTCACAACGGCATCTGTTCCGATCATCCGTTATTACGATCACCTGCGGTTTGTTTACGAGGTGGAATCGAGGGTGCGGGAACTGCGGCGTAGCGAAGGCGGGGAAGACCAGGGACAGGGCGCCGGACAGTCAAGACCGAGCGATGCAACACCGGGCGAGTCAAGACAGACCCCCGGGGGCAAAGACGGCGGCTCGCGCATGGACCCACTCCAACAGTCAGACAAGCCCGCGGCCAGACCGGCAACAGGGCCGGCCCCAAACAATCTCAGTGATTTTGAAGAGGCTTCCCTGACGTTTGAAGGAAAACTCCGCGCATTCCGGCGGCTCCAAAATGGCACGACGGGAACAAAGGAAGTGGAAAGGAGCACACAATGGACTGCGTAAACCACACAGGCGTGAATGCGACCGCCTATTGCCAAAGCTGCGGTAAGGCACTCTGCGCTGCGTGCATTCGCAATGCGGCCGGCGGCCAAGTTCTTTGTGAACCATGCTGGTCGGCGTGGCACAGCTATCAACAGCCCTTCAATGTCCCGGCCCCGGGAACGCCGAACCCCACAACGGCCGCAGTTCTCGGACTGATTCCCGGCGTGGGAGCCATGTATAACGGCCAGTTCATCAAAGGCCTGATTCATGTGGTCATCTTCGCGGTGCTGGTGAGCGCAGCCCACGTCTACGACGTCTTCGGGATCTTCATCGCAGCGTGGATTGTCTATCAGTCGTTTGAGGCATATCACACGGCAAAGGCACGTCGCGATGGAATGCCCCTGCCCGATCCGCTGGGGCTGAATGATGCCGGAAGTTGGTTCACTCCAGGCGGAAGGCCTCCGTATCAGGGTCCACCAGGAGCTGGGGTTAACCCGGCGAATCCCGGACAGGCCGGCCAGGGCCCGGCTGAAGCTGGTCAGCAGATTCCGTATCAGCAATCGCCCTATCAGCAGGCCCCGTACCAGACCCCTTACCAGGGCCCGTACACCCCCTCGGCTGGTGGGTATGCAGATCCGGGAACACCTCCTGTACCTCCAGTGCCACCGGTCCCGCCGCTGCATTGGCGCCGCAAAGAGCCAATCGGAGCGATTGTGCTTATCGGACTCGGGTTGTTGTTCCTTCTTGGGCAGCTCGATTTGTTTTCGGGCCGCCTGATGGAATTTACCTGGCCGCTGCTTTTGATTGGACTGGGTGTCTGGCTTGTGGTTCGGCGGCTCGGTGAGTCGCAAGGAGGACAAAAATGAACCGCTATATTCTGATTCGCCGCTTGCGCGGCCCTGCAATCCTGCTGCTCATTGGGGTGCTCGCTCTGTTGCACACCTCGGGTCTTATCCATAGCTTCTGGCATCTTTTCTGGCCGCTGCTGCTCATTCTGATCGGAGTGTTACTGCTCGCCGAGCGGGCAGCATTGGCCGCTGATGGTGGCGATATGACTTTCTGGCCCTTCGGCGGACCCGCGAGCGCGGGTGGGATGGATCCCAGCACACCAACGGGCGTTCCACCTTATCCGGGGCAGGCGACCGCGATCGTTCCCGCCCACTCGAATGATTCTGGGAAAGAGCCCGACGGAGGACAGTCATGAGCAGCGTACCTCCTAACATGCCCCCGGGCGGTCCGCCGCCCCCGTATCCGCCCTACGATCCGAAGACCCAATGGCGGATGTACCGTGAGCAGCAAAAAGCCGCCTGGCGTGCGCAGCGCGATGCCTGGAAGGCGCAGCGTTACGCGTGGAAGGCGGGCTACGGCGGCGCTTACGGCCCGCGCGTTCCTTCAATCGTTGGCCCAGTCATTCTTATCCTCGTAGGAGTGGTGGCACTGCTGGTGCTGACTGGCCACATTGCTGCCGGCGAATTCTGGACATGGTATGGACGCTGGTGGCCCTTGCTGCTGATCCTCGCCGGACTCGGCCTGCTGGCCGAGTGGGCAATTGACTTGCGCCGCGAGACGCCTGTACGGCGCAGCGGAAGCTTCGTAGGAATCATCATCTTTTTGGCGGTCCTTGGTTTTGGGGCGGCGGGATGGAACCACATGGGGCCGTTCTTTAATCATTGGAATGGCAACAACGATGATTTCTTCAATATGTTCGGGCTGCCGGAGCACGATAACGACCAGCAGATTCAGACTGCCCAGGCTCCGTCGAATGCAGCCATCGAAATCGAGAATCCGCGTGGAGACGTAAGCATTTCAGCCGGAGATGGCACAGCCGTCGAAGTGCAGGCGCATGAAGTGGCGTTTGCGAGCAACGATACAGAAGCCAAAAAGATATTCGATTCTGAAGCGGCCCAGGTGACCGTAAGTGGCAACGCAGTCCTGGTGAGGTCAGAGAGCAGCAACAGCGGGCGGGTAAACCTGACCGTGACGGTTCCTAAAACCGCACGGGTTACTGTCGATGCCGGCAAGGGGGATGTGACCGCCGCGGGGTTGGGCGCAGGGATCACCGTTTCGGCGCACGGCGACACTCATTTAAATGCGATTACGGGTTCGGTGCAGATTCACTTCTCCAACAGCCGGCACGATTTTTCGGCCCATCAGGTGAGCGGCGACCTGACTGCCGACGGAAACTGCAACGACCTGACGCTCTCTGAGATCAAGGGGCGCGTCTCGATCAGCGGGGAAATCTTTGGCGAAGTGCACATGGAAAATATCGCGGGCCCATTAGGCGTCCACACGTCCATTACTGACGTGCAGATTGCAGAACTGCCTGGCGACCTTACCTTTGACTCCGACGATCTGCGTGTGACTGAGTCGAAGGGCCTTGTGCATGTGGTGACGCACGCCAAAGACATCGACCTGAGCCAGATTTACGGTGACAGTTACGTGGAAAATCGTGATGGCCGAATTTCAGTGGAACCGGCAGGCGCCTACAACGTGGAAGCGAAGAACAGCAAAGGCGATGTGGAGATCACTCTGCCACCCAATGCGTCAGCATCGGTGGACGGCCACACGCACAATGGCGACATTGTGACGGAATATGGCCTGACGGTAAGCGGCGATGAAGACAAAACAGTGACTGGGCGCATCGGTTCCGGGCAGTCGAAGATCGAGCTGAGCTCGAGCAACGGCGATTTGCGCATCAAGAAAGGCCCGGCCTTCCCTTCTGCACCCTCGGTTGCCAATGCGCCAACCGCGCCCGAAGCTCCTGCGCCGCCCAATGCGCATCACTTGAAGCCGTCGAAACCAGAAGCTCCGCAACTCATTACGCAGTAACGAATAGCCAAATCCGAAGGCAGAAAAAAGCAGGCGCGGACGGGAATCTCCCCTCCGCGCCTGTTCCATTTTCACTAGTTTCCGTTGTATGCTCCACTCGCGGGGGTAAATTCTTGGCATGATGCATGCGCCCATCAAGGTGATTACGGTTGAACGTGAGTATGGCTCGCGCGGCGGCGAGTTCGCTCACGACCTGGCTACGCGGCTGGGTTGGAAGCTCTTGGACTCGGAACTGGTGACAGGAGCGGCACGAATGGCCGGCGTCGATCCAAAGCTTGCCGCCAAGTTCGATGAGCGGCTCGACCCTTGGTACTACCGCTACGGTAAAGTCTTCTGGCACGATTCCGGCTATTCAATGGCGGCCATTGGTGATGAGCACATCTTCGACTCGGAGCGTATGTTAATGCTCATCAGGCAGGAGATCACAGACGCGGCAAAAGAAGGCAACTGCGTGTTGGTGGGCCGTGGTTCAGCATGTGCGCTTGCCGGACAACCGGGGTGCTTTCACGTGTTTGTGTATGCAACTGCGAGCGCCAAGCGTGACTGGTTTATGCGCGCCTTCCCGCGGCAGGCTCAGCATGCCGACCAACACCTGGCCACGTTCGACAAACGCCGCGCGGCAGTGATCCGCAAGTTTTACCAGCAGGAGTGGTGTTCTCGAGGGCTTTACCACATGCTGCTCAATTCCTGCATCGGCAGCGAGGCGATGATTGATGCCGTGCGTGGCGCCGCCGGGCTGGCCACCTGTCCAGAGCAGACAGTGACGGGGTAAATTCCCCGCACCTGTGCGACTGCCCTGAGCGTGGAGCTGCGAAAGGTCGAAGGCTTCGTTTCATCCATCGAAAAGCGCCGGCCTAAACGGCGACGCGCGGTACGCGCGCGGCGATTCGCGTCAAAACTTCCCACGGGATAGTGTCAGTGGCATCAGCGTGATCGTACGCGGTGATGGTCTCATCGCCCTGGGTTCCCAGAATTACGACTTCGTCGCCAGCGGTGACCCCATCGATCTCCGTTACGTCCAGAACGGCATGGTCCATGCTGACGCGGCCAACCAGCGGCGCACGCATCCCGCGAACCAACAGGCTAAAGCGGTTTCCGAGAAGGCGAGCAAGACCGTCAGCATAACCCGCCGTGACCAATGCCAGGCGCATCGGCTCTGTCGCGACGAACGTTCCGTTGTAACCGACCACGGCGCCGGCCGGAATCGCACGGACGCTCATGACGGCTGTCTTGAAGGCAAGCACCGGCTCCAACCTTGAGCGAGCCTCAATAAGTGCCTCCGGTGCGTCTTTGGCGAAATCCGGGTAAAAGCGAGGAACAATGCCATAGAGGGAGACTCCGGGACGCAGGAGTGCTTTCATGCCGTGGCGGGCCGCGAGGGCAGCAATGGAAGCGCCATTCGTGGAGAGCAGCACCGAGGATTGCCCCACATTGAGCCAATCGGGATAGAGTCCGGCGGCCTCAACAATCTCCAGAGCCTTTTGCAATTCGCTCAGCTGATTCTGAGTGACCCGTCCGGTGGATTCGTCCGCGGCGAACAGGTGGGTCATGACGCCCTCGAGCCTGAGCGGGGAGCCGGGTACAAAGCGCGCCAAGAGCAAAGGCAGCTCTTCAAGATTTGTACCTTGGCGGCTCATGCCGGTATCGATTTCGAGGTGAAGCGGCAAGGAGCCGGCCCTCAGGCCCGCGGTCCGCGCAGCAGCTTCAAGGTCATCCACTTGCGCGGATTCCCAAACGACAGCGGTTAGCCCATGATTGACTACCTCTGCGCCCTGGCCGGAAACCACGCCGCCGATGACCATCACCCGCGTTTGAGGACAGAGGGCTCGCGCGGCCATTCCTTCTTCAACACTGGTCACGGCGATCCACCGGGCTCCGGCCCGTACCACCGCAGGAGCGCAAAGTGCAAGCGAATGGCCGTAGGCATCGGCTTTGAGGATAGCCATGAGTTCGGTGTCGCGAGGGGCAAGGCTCTCGAGAAAGCGATAGTTGTTTTCAAGGGAGCGGGTGCTTATCTCAACCCAGCAAGAGCGCGTTTGCATGCAAATTTCCTAAAGCCAGTTTACGGCATGTGTGCAGGTACTCTCGCACTCGAAGCCCTAGCGAATGAGCGCGAAGGCAACAAGGGTTTCGCCTTTCGTAGGGACCTGGTCGATGAGTTGCTGCTCGAGATCATGCGGCATTGCCATCTCGCAAGCGGCCACCTGGTCGGTGGTTGCACCGTTAAAGCAGAGTTCACAATGGCCGAGTGCGTCGCCTGCGCCCATGCGAACGGGTGGACCGAAGACTCGGCAGGTCATTGGACGCCACTCATAGACGTCGCACCGTCCGGTGGCTGGGTCAAGCGCAGGGCAGGCGGCCTCATTTGCATATTCCTCAAAGCGATCTCGATCCGATTCCGTGTCGCCAATAAGCCCCGTCCCCACATCGCCAGGGAAAGCGGGGCCGTATTCACCGATCCAGGTAAACGCGCGGCGCTTAAGCTCTGAAGCCAAGGCGGGGTTTTCGCTTCGCAGCTTCTGCATGGCGGCGGCCAGACGCAGCGCGTCGAGCTGGCTGATAGCGAAGGCTCCGAAACAACACTGCGTACAGCCCAGCCTGCACACGAGCCATGGGCCCGCACGCCCCGCCGCATCGGCCAGGGATGCATCCACAATCTGCACAAGTTCGTGATCGCCGGCTGGGAGGCTCATGCCGGCAAGCATACCGGAATTGATTGTCGGCTGCCCCATTTCCCTGCTAGGCTGCCTGCGGAGGCTCCCATGGCTGAATCCCGCAGCACGGTCATCACCGGTCTTCGCTACCGAAACGCACCAGCGGCTATCGACTGGCTCTCAAAGGTCTTTGGCTTTGAACGGCACGCTGTCCACGAGGGTCCAGACGGAACCATCGGTCATGCCGAACTCACTCTGGGTGGCGGAATGATCATGCTCGGAACCGGCAAGGACGACGAATTTGGGCGCGGCTTCAAGACACCGAAGGAACTCGGGGGCTTTGAAACCCGCAGCGTTTACATTGTGGTGCCAGATGCCGAAGCCGCCCATGCGCGCGCCGTGGCCGCAGGAGCCGAGATTATCCGCCCGCTCGAGGACACGCCTTATGGTAGCCGCGAATTCGGCGTAAAAGATCCCGAAGGCCATACGTGGGTCGCGGGAACCTACGACCCATGGATCGCGCACGGGTAGCTTCTCCGCCTGGAATCAGGATCCTACCATGCTCTTTCTCGACCGGTGAAAGGCACCGGTTCCGTATGCAAACGTCCGTGCGGTATAGTCGTTTCGTAACTCTAGAGAGGTTCACTTGAAGTCAAATCAGTTTCTTCTTCCCCTGGTGCTTTGGTCCTTTGCTGTCCCCGTTGGCTTTGCTCAGCACGGTCGGTTGCTGGTCGCCCAGAAGGGCGATAAAAGCCTTGCCATTGTGGATCCCGCTGCCGGATCCGTGATTGCCTCAGTGGATGAAGGCGGAACAACAGGTCATGAAGTGGCCGGTTCGCCTGATGGCAAACTGGCGATTGTGCCAATTTATGGAAACTCAGGTGTGGGTAAGCCGGGCACCGATGGCCAGAACATCGTGGTCATCGATATCGCTTCGCAAAAAATTGTGAACAACATCCAGTTCGATCATGGTGTGCGGCCGCATTGCCCGGTCTTCGGACCCAGGGATGGAATGTTGTACGTGACGACCGAGCTCGATCATTCCATCACCGTTGTCGATCCAAAGACGTGGAAGGTTGTGGGTTCGATTCCAACGGGATCGCCTGAGAGNNAAAACGCTTGCCATTATCCCCATCTCAGGGAATACGCAACGGATCACAATTTCAAACGATGATCGCTGGGTATTCACCGCCGATCAGACCAAGCCACAGATGGCGGTGATCGATACAGCCACAAACACGGTGAAAACCTGGGTTCCATTGGATGGGCTGGGCTACGGCGCCGCGGTTACCAAGGATGGGAACTGGCTGCTAATGCCGATTCCCGGCAAGAATGTGGTCGATGCGGTAGACCTGAAGTCGATGAAGGTGGCACACGCAATTGCAGTGGGCGCCGACCCGCAGGAAGTGCTCACTGCGCCTGGCGGAAAGAAGGCCTACGTCTCATGCATGGGCAGCAATCAGGTAGCCGAGATCGATTTGACTACGTGGACGGTAACGCGAACGATCACCACCGGCAAGGGATCCGACGGACTGGGCTGGGCTGCGTCGCATTGAGGTCGTCTTGACTGCGCATCAGTGCAGGCGAAACTATCAGGGCAATCGGCGCATCACCGGCCGGCCGGAGCTTTGCCGCACGAATGGAAATGAAGAGGCTGCCGACTAACGGTGCGTGAGGTCATCATCAGCAAATCAACACTCAACTACCGCAGCCCGACAATGAGCAGAACTGCGAAGACGGATGAAAGAGCCAATGCTTGTTGGCCGACCGTCGTGAGCGGCATCTGGAGCGCGGCGGAGTCGCGTTGGCGATAGAGATCGTATGCATAGCCAGTGGCGGCAATCAGCAGCGCCAGCGCAATCCAGCTATGGCCGAGGGCGCCGACTATGATGGCCGTCAGGGCGAGAGCAAGAACCGCGATCTGGGCGGCGCGACGAAATTCCTGACTGCCACGAGCTGCGGAGCGCAATGCGATGCGGGCGTCAAGTCGAGCGTGCACGACGAGAATTCCCGCGGATGCTTGCAAGGCCAGCAGGAGCCACAACCACCAGCACCAGGGCTTGATGGTTCCCGTAGCCGAGAGCGAAGTGGCCAGCGAGCTTGAGGTAAGAGCGACTGCGCTGGCAATTTGGAACAGAAGCGAACGCTGACGGTTCCTGACATTGACGACGATGGCGAGTGCTGAAAACGCCGCAACGCCAAGGCCCAGGGCAACAATAGCTTTGACGGGCCAGACTGCCAGGAGAGCCAATCCGCTGACGGCGAGGAGGGCAGTCCAGCCTGCGAACCAGCGCGCCGCGATTGCAGTCTCAGGATGCGGCTGCTTCCACACAAACCGCTGCCGGGCCAGCACAACCAGAGGGTCCTTGGCGGCGAGAGCAGCAAATGCCGCGGTGAACGTTGCAAGTTCGGCCCAGTGCCAGCTGCGCGCGAGGATTGCGGCGCAGACAATGGGCGTAAACAACATGGCCGTGGCCCCGTGCTCGCGCGGCAGGAACAGGAGCTTCTTTTGGGTTTCCTTCGGTCTGTTGAGAACTACTTGGTCCTGCATCGCGANNAAGGCCGAATCAGCTGGAAACGTGCCGGCCAGACAAAAGAAAGCACTGGTTCGCAGAGCGCAACCCGATCGCTCACAACAGATTCGCCGTGCAGTGCAATTTGCTTTTCTTTTGCTCAACGCAGTGATTGGCGCTCAATTCGTACTCTGGGTGCGGTCGTTCGAAATCGCCGGTGGCTCAACTTCAATCGAGCGGCCCGCAGGGGTGGATGGATGGTTGCCGATTGCCGGCCTGATGAACCTTCGCTATTTTCTTGTCACCAGAAAGGTTCCAGAGATTCATCCCTCGGCGATGGTTCTGCTCTGCGCTTTTCTACTGACGAGCGTGTTGGTCAAGAAATCATTTTGCTCGTGGCTCTGCCCGGTTGGTACGTTCTCAGAGTATCTGTGGAAGCTGGGCCGCAAGGTTTACAAGCGCAACTTCACGGCGCCCGTTTGGCTCGATTTGCCGCTTAGGAGCCTCAAATACATTCTGCTCGCGTTCTTTGTCTTTATCGTTTTTACGATGTCGCAACAGCAACTCGGCGAATTTCTCATGTCGCCGTTCAGCATCGTGGCAGACGTGAAGATGTTGAACTTCTTCAGGTACATCGGCACGGTCGGAATTGCGGTGATCGCGATCCTTGTGTTCTTGTCGATTTTCATCCAGAACTTCTGGTGCCGTTTTCTTTGCCCGTACGGCACACTCATGGGTCTTGTCTCTGTTCTGAGTCCGGTGAAGATTCGGCGCGACCAGCAAGCGTGTATCGACTGCGGCAAATGTAATAAAGCCTGCCCGTCGCATCTTCCAGTGGACAGGCTGGTGCAGATTCGGTCCGTCGAGTGCACGGGGTGCATGGAGTGCGTTGCCGTCTGCCCCGCGGAAAATGCCTTGCAGCTCTCACTGCCACCGCGCAGGCAGCCGGATGCAGTCACGGCTCGATGGAGGCTGCGCGCCCTGAACCCGCAGGCGATTGCCGCCATAATCGCGCTTGTGTTCCTTGGACTCGTGGGCGCTGCGCGCTTGAGCGGGCACTGGCAGACCAATATCTCCCGGGAAGTCTACATGCAGCTTGTGCCCAACGCTGAGAACATCGACCACTGAGTGCAGGCAGCCGATGTAAGCGGGGGTGCACCTGGGTTTTTGTACCCCCCCCCCTATCCGGATTCTGCGGCTAAATTCCTCTAAGGAAAGGGGTTATCGTAGGGCATCTGCGCCAAATATGTCATTTCATTGAAGATCGCCGCAGAAACCAGATATCAAAGGGGTTGCGGGCGATTTCCGGGAAACGAGACGGTTTGGACCGCTGCGTCCCCGGAAAATTGCCTATGGTGTGATTGTGCGCCGTCGCCAAGTAATTATCTGCAAAAACGAGGGCCAGGCTTTCGGAAAGACGCCGGGTCTTCGGGCGTAGCTCAAATTCCCACGTCGAAAGATCGTTGCCAGTGACTAAAGTCGCTGTGGCGCCTGCGATGGATGGGTACCGTGAGTTCAGGAGATGATCATGACTTCAATTGCAAAGACCGTTCGCGAGATCGCCCTCGAACAACCTCATTCCATCCGTGTTTTCGAGCGACTCGGCATTGACTATTGCTGCGGCGGGCGCAAGCCGCTGGCTGAGGCTTGCAATGAACGCGACATCCCGGTGGACGAAGTCCTCGCAGCCCTCGACGCCGCAGCCAACGCCAATGAGGTCGCCCCAGTTGACTGGACCAAGGGTCCACTGGGACAGCTGATCACGCACATTGTGGCCACGCATCACGCATACGTGAAGCGGGAGTTACCACGACTTGCCACGCTGGCGGAAAAAGTGGTGAACCGTCACGGCGACACCCAGGCTCATCTGCCCGCGCTACAGCATGCTCTGAAGCAACTGGATGAGGAGTTGACACAACATCTCGCAAAGGAAGAAAACATCCTGTTTCCATACATCGCCGGGCTTGAACTTGCGCAGACCACTGGCACCACTCAGCCTTCATCCTGCTTTGGTACGGTGGCTAATCCCATTGCGATGACGACCCGTGAACACGATGCCGCCGGTGGATTGCTTGCCGAGATGGACCGGTTAAGCGACCATTTCACGACGCCCGCGTGCGCGTGTCCAACGTACCACGCGTTCTACGATGGCCTGAAGGAGTTTGGACAGGACCTTCACCAGCACATTCATCTCGAAAACAACATCCTCTTTCCAAGAGCGATCGAGCTGGAAGCATCAGCGGTGAGCGCCGTTGCATAACCAACGGCTTAGTTGATCTTCCGGTCCCATGTTTCGAGCGCTCTCTTGAACTCGAGCATGAATTTGCCGGAGTCCGCGCCGTCGATGGTGCGGTGATCGAAGCCAAGGCAGCACAACTGCACAGACCGGATGGCAATGGTGTCGTTGCCCTCTGCGTCAGTAATGACGACGGGCTCCTTGCGCAAGCCACCGATGGCGAGAATGGCGGACTCCGGCTGGTTGATGATAGGCATGCCGAATTCGCCGCCGAAAGCGCCGGAATTGGTGAGTGTGAAGGTGGAGCCGCCGGTCTCGTCGGGCATGAGCTTCTTCGAGCGGGCACGGCCAGCCAAGTCGGCTATGGCGCGGGCCAGTTCAACAAAGCTGCGTTGCTCTGCCTGGCGGATGACCGGCACGATGAGACCCCACTCGAGTGCCACAGCAATGCCAAGATTGATGTTCTGGTGGTAGCGGATCGATCCGTCTTCAACCGACGCATTGACGATCGGATATTTGCGCAGAGCATCAACAGCGGCGGCGGCGATGAACGGCATGAAGGTGAGCTTGACGCCTATATGGTGCTCGAATGCAGCCTTCTCGCGCTCGCGGAGACGGGCGATGCGCGTCATGTCGATCTTGTAGACCGTGTGCGCGTGCGGGCTCTTCTGCAGGCTCTCCACCATTCTCTGGCCAATAATGGTGCGCATCTTCGACATCGGTACTAGGTCCCCAGGTGCGTGAAGTGTTGGCGAACCGGCCGACGGAGACAACTGCGGAGCCGCCGGTTGCGGTTTCGGGGCAGCCAGATAGTGCAGAATGTCTTCCTTGGTGATGCGGCCATTGGCGCCGGTACCTCGAACCAGCGCAAGATCGACGTTGTTTTCAATGGCAATCCTGCGCACCAGCGGCGAGGAACGAACTTCCTGCGATGGAGCGGAAACCGCGGAGGACGAGTTCGCTAGGACGGGCGACATCTGCGGCGCTCCGACTTGCGTACTGGGGCCGGATGTTCCCGGACCACCAATCACCGCAACGACCGTATTGATCTGAACAGTGGATCCTTCAGGAACCTTGATCTCACTGAGGATTCCAGCCAAAGGCGCAGGAATCTCAGCATCCACCTTGTCCGTCGAGATTTCGAAGAGCGGTTCGTCTTTCTCGACGCGGTCACCGGGTTTCTTGAGCCATTTCGTGATGGTGCCCTCGAAAATGGACTCGCCCATCTGGGGCATGACGACCGGAGTGCCGCTGGAAGAAGTCAATGCGGCTGGCTCGTCTTCCTGACCGGCCAGGACTGCTTCGCCGCTATCCGAAATGACAGCAACCACGGTGTTGATGCCTACCGTAACGCCTTCGGGAAACTTGATGGCAGAGAGAATGCCTGCCACCGGCGATGGAATCTCGGCGTCCACCTTGTCGGTGGAGATTTCGAAGAGCGGCTCGTCTTTCTCGACGCGATCACCCGTCTTCTTGAGCCATTTGGTAATGGTGCCCTCAACGATCGACTCGCCCATCTGGGGCATGATTACGTCGGTTGGCATGAATCCTTCTCTCCGCACATCGGAATTCGTTTGCGGGCAGTTCCTGCCGGATTATAAATCGCGGAGCAACAGGTTTGTTGGGCGAGGGTCAACCCTGAACTGGACGCTCTTTGGTGTGCAGAAGTCGTTCGACCTCGTGTGGAACCTGGAGCGGCGTATCCTGCGCCGGAAAGATGGGTACGGCTTCAGCCTGCCCGCGCAGAAGATGAAGATTCTCGACGGCCAGCACCTGCTCGCCAAAAACCATGCCAAACTGACGGGCTGCGTTATGCGCAATGGCTTCGAGGGAAGGAAGCTCGGCCCTTTGGCCTTCTGGCTTGCGCTCAATTTCAAGAGCGAGACTGGTGACTGGGCGGTTGGTGATACCGCAAGGGTTGATGAGCGCAAAATCGCGCAAGTCGGTGGTGACGTTGAACGCAAAGCCATGCGAAGTGATTCCGCGCGAGACGTGGATGCCTATTGCGCCAATCTTGCGCTCTCCTTTTGGGCGGTCCTTTTCCATTGCAGGACAACTCCCGTCCAAAGGGGTGCCGTCCGCGGCACACCAGACGCCCGTGAGGCCGCAGATTCGCCCGGCGGGTACGCTGAATTGTCCGCAAAGACGAATGAGAGCCTCTTCCATCAGGCGCACAAAGTCAACGGGGCCGAGTCGGCCGCCGCTGGAGTTTTTCAGGCTGCGCAAGTCAAAGATGGGGTAGCCGATCAGCTGACCGGGACCATGATAAGTGACGTCGCCGCCGCGGTTGATCTCGTGGAGGGTTACCCCGCGGCTGGCCAGCAGCTCATCCGACGCCAGAATGTTGCTGCGATTGGCATTGCGTCCAAGCGTGAGGACTGGCGGATGCTCGAGGAGAAGCAGAACGTTGTCAACGCGGCCCTGGAGCCGCAACGCTGCGATCTCCGCCTGGAGCCGGAGACCTTCGTCGTAGTCGACGCGACCGAGATAGAGATATTGGATCATCGGTGATCCTGATCGTAAGGATCGGCGGCTATGCCGGTGGCCGCCGACCGGAAGTGCGAGCTCGAAGGAACTAGGCCTGCTTTTGAAGGAGACCGGCAAAGTTGGCGCGAAGAGGGTAGAAGACGAGAAGCCACAGCACCGTCAGCACCAACGCGATCGGCAGGCCGCTCGGCTGCATGAGTGCGTGGAAAATCAAGATATTGAAAAGGACCGGAGCCAGGAGAGCAAGCCCAAGCGGCACAAACCGGTTGAATAGGAACAAGATGGCAGGCACTACCTGGAAGAGGGCAACCACGTTGGCGTATTTCGTGGAGACAAGCACTCCCAGGAACTGCCCGGCCGGTCCTGCCGGCAGGGGGCCCATCGGAAGGAAATGCAGGTAGGCATTCATGCCGAGGACCAGGAATGCCAATCCCAGCAGGTAGCGCGCAATCAAGGAAGCAATCTTCATGATGTTCTCCTTCTCCTGGAGTGTATTCGATTGACCGATGTAGGGAGCCAGCCCGGCATGCAGAGGGTAATTCCAGTTCTTTCGCTTGTGCAGTGGATGAGTGAAGGAAAGGAGTGGATTCAAAGGATTGAGCTTGAAGGTGCTTGAGGGAAGAGGGTGCGAATCTAGATCGCGATACACTAGGGACTGGCAGGAGGACCGGGCGGTCGCTGCCGGGAGTTGGCGCAAGCTGGCTACCGGGGGAGGAAAGTCCGAACTCCGCAGGGCAGTGTGCCGGATAACGTCCGGGACGTGAGCGTCAAGGCTCATGGACGGCCAGTGCCACAGAAAAAATACCGCCTCGGCTACCCCTCCATTGGAGGGCTTCCGGAAGGGCCCCTCAGGTTCGCCTGGACGGCCATTCCCGCCGGGGTAAGGGTGAAATGGTGCGGTAAGAGCGCACCGCTCCGTCTGTAAAGCCGGAGGCAGGGTAAACCCCACACGGAGCAAGACCAAATAGGGAGGGAAACGCCCCGGTAACGGGTAAAGCCAAGAGCCAGGCGGCGTTGCGCATCTGCCCGATGCGCTCAGGCGGCTCAAGCAATTGCCGAAACCTCCGGGTAGGTCGCTGATGAGTGTCCGCGGTAACGCGGCGCCTAGAGGAATGACCGCATCAAACAGAATTCGGCTTACGAGTCCTTTTGCCGAATGCTGGGATCCCCGACGACGGACTTTGTCGTTGGGGTAGCAAACGACAGCC
>PLST01000596.1:0-4980 GCA_003164255.1 Acidobacteriaceae bacterium
CAGCGATGAGCGCCATGAAGAGAGGCCCTGGGTTAGAGCCGCTCATGACGTTTGGATAGAGGAAGCCAACAATATATCCGCAGAAGATACCGGTTGTGGCGACCATGACGCCTGGATAAACCCAGTAGTAGAGGTGCGAGCCCCAGCCAACGATGAACTTGCCGACGCGAGCATACTTGTAGGCTTTGTCTTTCGAGAGCAAAGCCTGTTCGGCGTAGTAGTAACTGGAGCCGGTTCCGGGATAGAGCTTTGAAATTTCAGCGTAGGCAACCGCGGTGGCCAGACAGAGAAGGAGTGCGGCGACGATGCCGATCCACATAGCTGGCGCCGTGGATGGCTGTCCGGCGACGCCAGTGTTTGCCTGGATCGCGAATGTGAGCCAAAGGAAGGCGCCAGGGGCGATGAGTGCCATTGCATTACTGGTGAGCCCGGTTAGGCCCAGGGTGGCCTGCATCTGAGGTGCGTTCTGATCTGCCATAAGCATTCTCCTGAATTTGAATTTCGTAGGCTGGTCCCAGCGGTCACACCGCGAATCCTCCAGGATTCGCTTTGTAGAGCTCCCTCATCCAACGGGCTGCAAAGATGCAGAATGGGTAAGGTGAATGCTAGGGTCGGTTCGATAAAGATGAAATGAGGAAACAGAATTCAGCGCGCGATCGTCGACGGTTTGAAGTTGCGGAGCCTTTGCGAAGGAGATATGGATTGTCTGTGAAGATCGAAAATCATTCTTAAATTATGTTGTACTCATGTAATTCTCATAACTTTCAAAGAAAAATACATAGGATCTTTATGACAGGTACCCTAATTTTTGAACAGCCGAAAAGTTCACACATAAGCACGAACGCAAGACATTCGGCATGCAAGTGTCGCATTTAGAGCACAGATGAAATGAATTTCGACGGATAACAAGGTCCTAATTCTTCGCCATTTCTGACAACCGAGCCGCATTCCTGGCCCAACAGGACAACCTGAGGAGCAGCAGTGGAAGTTGCTGTCCTTCGCTGCAGTTTTCCTAATGAACCATATTCATAACCGTGACCAAAATTCTTCATGAGAGTGAGAGGCTGAATGAGAATAAGTATCTGGAAGGCCGTCCCCGCCACTGCAGTGCTGTGCTTCGGTTTGGCGCCGATGACCGCTTCGGCGCAGCAGCCTGCGAAAACCCCAACACTGGTACAAACGGCTTTACTTGAGCCTCCTTCATCCGGAGCTCCGGGAACGAGTGGCGGCGTGACTGCGAGTGCAACATCAGATCCGGCAGCTGCTGGCGCAACGAACACTACTTCCACTTCCACTCCCACGGCGGTACCGACTGACCACGACGCCATCATCCAGCAAATGGCAAAGGAAATGGCCGACATGAAGGCGCGCATGGCAGTCATGGAGACCGCGCTGAAAAACGCGACGGCGAACGACTCTTCAACCGCGGAGCACGATGCCAACGCATTGCGCGCAGCGGAAGGAAGCTCATCGGTTCCGATGCCCGGAGAAGGGCAGGCGGCGGCCGCGCCTGCGCCCGCTGCGGCTCCCGCGCCTCCTGAGATCAGCGCGGAAATCACCACCAAATCCGCGCCGTTCGGCTGGTTTGACCAGACTTGGTTAAACGACGGCGGTCACAACGTGGACAGCCCGATGAGCACCAAGTACTTCACTCCGGAGATCCGCTTCGATGCGAACTACATTCTGGACTACAACCATCCCGAGGACGACACGATGGTTGGCTCAACGGAGATGTACCGCTCCGACGAGTTCCAGCTGGAACAGGCTAGCTTCGGCGGTGACTTCCGCATTCAAAACACGCGCGGGCGCATTCTTACCATGAACGGGCTATTCTCGCAGGCTACCGTGCGCAACGATGCAAGCTACAACCGTGGGCAATGGGATCTGAAAGACGCCTACAAGTATTTCTCTGAAGCCTGGGGCGGCTACCACTGGGATGTAGGACACGGTCTCAATGTGGACGCCGGCATCTTTGTGTCGTATGTCGGCTTGTTCAGTTACTACAACTTTGATAACTGGACTTACCAGCCATCCTATGTTTCGTCGAACACTCCCTGGTTCTTCAACGGCGTCCGTATTCAATACTTTCCTACGGACAAGCTGAAGATTGAGCCATGGATCATCAATGGCTGGCAATCGTATGCCCGTTACAATGGCCACGGCGGACTAGGCGGACAGGTTCTCTGGCGTCCGAACAAAAATTGGCACTTCAACTTCAACGATTACGGTCTGGGCGAAGACGATGCCGGCTACCCTGGCCGCTCACGAGTGCACGCCGACTACAGTTTGCAGGAGAAGGTCTACGACAACCCCAAGAAGTTTATTGACAAGTTTGCTTGGACGCTCACCGGCGACGTAGGATGCGAATACGGCGGAGGCGGCCCGTCATTTGCTACCTCGTACGATCCGAAGTACGGTACAGCGGCCGGTACCTTGGACCAGAAAGGTCACTCTCCGCTGCAGGGCGACACCGATACCTACAACGGCGGCGTCCGTTGCCATGGTTCCCAAGCAAAAACTGGCGTGCCCAAACAGATGTTCCTTGGCTGGATGGCTTACGCGCGCATCTGGGCCGCTCATGACCGTCACGCCATTACCATAGGCGGCGGCGAAATGAACAACCCGGGTCGGTACCTGACCCTGGTGCCTGCCATCAACGGTGCAACAGCGACGTCCGGGACCCCCTACTACACTGAGAACGCTAACGATCGCGGCCAGATGCACGACACCACGTTCACGTACGACTACATGCCTTCTCAGTTCATCACCTTCCGGCTTGAACAGGCGTACCGGTTCTCTGACACGCCCTATTGGGCCGGCCACGGAGGAGTGACGCCTCCCGGAGGAAACAACGGCAACCCGGCTGACTACCAATGCGCTGCCGGCGGGGATGCCCAATACGGATACGTCTATACCACCACCCCAACCGGAGCGAGTTCGTCAGTGGGCGTTGCGGGTCAACCTTATGCGGAAGCATATTGCCAAGGTGCAGGTCTTGCCAACGGGAACGCCGGTGCTCCTGGCACGCCAGCCGCGCTGGGCGCCCTCTGGTGGCCTGATCTGCGTACCAAACAATGGTCGACCATGGGCGCAATCATGGTGAGGTTCTAGCTGTAAATTTGTCTGGATCCGCTCTGCAACCACGACGGCTCCGAGGTCACATTGACCTCGGAGCTGTTGTTTGTACAGCGACCTATTCACGTGGTCGTTGATAACTTCCTTATAACTGTTGGTTGCGGACGATCTCGGTTTTATCTATCTGGATAAGTTACGTTTGGCACGAGTAAGTCTGTGCAAAAATGGCATGTTTCGCCGCGTGTTTCAGCATTGCGCTATCTATTCTTATCTGATTCCTCATGCATCCCTCGCGTCAGTGGACCGTTGACCTTGTTTATCACCCACACCGATTTTTCGGTTTCTTCGACGGTTGAGTTCGTCGCCCTCTTTGGCGTTTCGGTGCAAACCGGCGTCATCATGATCGAATTCATCAACCAACTTCGGGTCCGCGGTTACACGATCGCGGACGCTGCCGTGGAGGGAGCGGTATTGCGTCTAAGGCCTATCATGATGACCATGCTGGTAGCGACGCTGGGCCTCTTGCCTGCCGCGCTGTCTCACGCCATCGGGTCTGACTCGCAACGACCCTTTGCAATTGTCATTGTTGGCGGCCTCCTGGCCAATCTGGTCATAGGCGACTTCCTGTTGCCAACTTTGTACGTTTGGCTGGCGAGGGATGATGACAAGCTCCCAGAGCCGGAAGCGGAGGATTCCTTTGCACACTGAGTTCTTCAATCATCGTTCAGCCTCGCGCAGGGTGCGGCAATTTATCGCTAGCTTGCTGCTGTTCAGTTTCAGCTTGATTCTGGCAACTGAAGGACGGGCGCAGCAAGCTCTCACCTGGGACCAGGTGAAGGCGCGTTTTGAAACCACCAACCCTGTCCTCAAGGCGGATGCTGACAATTTGGACGAAATGGAAGCCGAGGAAATAACCGCCTTTCTCCGTCCTAATCCACAATTCACCTTAACGGCCGATGGCACGCAGATCGCGCCGCATGACGGGGGCTGGAGTCCGTTCAAGGGCACGTATGAGCAGCCCAACCTCAGTTACCTCTATGAGCGCGAACATAAGCGCGATCTGCGCCTCAAGAGCGCTCAAGAAGGCACTCGCATCACGCAATCGCATCATGAGGACCTGGAGCGCAACATGGTGTTCGCCCTGCGCACGGCGTTCGTGGCAACGCTCGAGGCCAAGTTTGTGCTCGATATGGCAAAGGCGGATCTTGACTACTACGACCACATCATCAAGATAAGCCAGGACCGCTTCAAGGCGGGCGACATCGCACAGGTCGATTTCGATCGCATCGAGTTGCAACGCGTGCAATACGAGTCGGAGATCGAGACGGCGACCGTGAACCTGCACACTGCAAAGATTCAGCTTCTGCAAATGCGCGACGACCGTACGCCTGTAGACACGTTTGACGTAACCGGCCCATTTGACTTCAGCGATGCGTTGGATCCGCTGGAGAATTACCTGGATGCCGCAGTGGCAGCACGGCCGGACCTGCAGGCGGCGCTCCAGGCAATCCAGCAATCGGAAACCAATCACAAATTGGCCGTGGCGAATGGCTCTGCCGATCCAACCATTGCGGGCTGGTACACGTACAACTCCTCAAACAACAACCCGAACGGCATCCAGACTCTAGGCGTGAGCGTGAGCGTTCCGTTGCGGATCTTCGACAAGAGCCAGGGCGAGAAAAAGCGTACGCAGATCGATATAGACCGCAGCCAGCAGGCCAGCGAGGCGATGCGCGCGCAGGTCTTCAGCGATGTGGACACTGCCTATGAGCTGGTGCGGAGTAATGTCGCGCTGCTCAAGCCCTACAAGGCAAAATACAACGATCAGGCCCTGCGTGTGCGCGATACGGTCACTTTTTTCTACCAGCATGGCGGCGCGTCTCTGATGGACTTTCTGAATGCGCA
>PLST01000596.1:5087-21977 GCA_003164255.1 Acidobacteriaceae bacterium
AGTTCCGCGGACCAAGCGGTTTACGCTGCCAAGACACTATACGATGCCGGTGTCCCGGTGGCGGAAATCACCATGACGGTTCCGGGAGCGGTCAATGCAATCAGTGAACTCGCACAGAAGTATCCCGACATGGTCGTGGGCGCAGGCACGGTGCTCGATAAGGAGACGGCCGAGCGTTGTCTCGATTTCGGAGCCCGGTTTCTGACGAGTACGGGGCTGGTTCCTGAGGTGATTGGTTCCGCGCTCAAGCGGGGTGTTGTCGTGATCCCGGGCGCCCTCACGCCTACCGAGGTAATTGCCGCTTGGAAGGCCGGCGCAGATTACGTGAAGATCTGTCCCACTGGGGCGATGGGCGGGGAGTTGTACATCCGGTCGTTAAAGCTTCCTCGTCGGGCAAATGGGACATAGGGAATATATGATGGCTTAAACAGAGTCTCCTACTCGGTTGTGATGTGATTGATTTGATTGCGACATGCGACTCCCCGATCAAGGAGGATGGAGCAGGTTGCGGGCGCCCCCAAACGCGGCGACCGATGAAAATGCAATGAAGGACCTGCTAAAATTTTGCTTAGTTTTTATTCCTTCACAAGCCGTCCAGTCGAGAGCAATTCGTGTTGAACAGCCGAAGCGCTATGGGGCCCAAGGGCGCTCGAATCGCCGGGTGCATACCGGGGTCGACCAACGCGGATCGCTAGTTCAAGAGCGATCCTAACATTCCTAGAAGGTGGGTGCTGGTTGTCCGCAGGCTCATTTCCAGTTCGTTCAGCGATGTCGGCCCGAAGCGACCGCGGCTCAAAGTCTCGCGTACTCTTGTTTGCGCTGGAGTGCGCGCTGGGGATTGTGGCGCTCATCCTGGTGGCGGCCCTGGCACACTGGTTTGGGTGGCTGCTGCCAGTGGCACTGCTGCTTTATCTTCTGATTATTGTGCCGACGGCGTTGCTGTGCGGATTTTGGCAGGCCGTGATTGTTTCATTCTCGGCAGTGCTGGTGCATGGCTACTTTACGGCACGGCAGCCGGAGCTCAGCCTGGCGGAAGACCCGGCCACATCCGTTACCCTGCTTGCGTTTATCCTGGTTGCGCTGATCGTGAGCCGTCTTTCGTCGCGGGTGACCGGGCATGCGCGGGAAGCCGAATCATGGGGCGGGCAGATGCACGATCTGTACGAATTCACCCGCCGTACCCTGCAAATGAATCTTCATGTGGAGCCGGGACCGGAGCTAGCAGAGCTTGTACATGAGATTTTTGCATTGGAGGCTGTGGCCGTTTTCGATGCGGATCTGCATAACGTGTACCAGGCGGGCTACTGGAGCGTGGATCCCCAGGAGATTGCGCAGAACGTCTACTACTTTGAGACGTCAGACGACGATCCAGAGACAGGCGTCGGCAGGCGCGTTGTGCGTCTGGGAACGGTGCCAGTTGGGAGCCTGGTGGTGCGCGGTGAAACCAGCCCGCTGACCAATAATGCCATCGCTTCGCTGATTGCCATTACGTTCGATCGCTATCGGGCGTTTGCCAACGAGAGCCGCATCGAGACCGAGCGCCGAACTGAGCAACTGCGCGCAACCGTGCTGGACAGCCTGGCCCACGCATACAAGACTCCGCTGACGGCGATCCGCGCCGCCAGTACGGGATTGGGCGAGATGGGGCACCTGTCGCCGGGACAGGCGGAGCTGGTCGGGTTGATCGATGAGCAGACAAGTGTTTTGAGCGAATTGACCAACCGTTTGCTTACGACGGCAAGGCTCGATGCAGGCGAGGTCACGATCCATGCAACGCCAGTGGGCGTGGGACCGTTGATTGAGGAAGTTCTGGACAGCCTACGGGATCGCCTGGCCAGCATGAAGGTTGCTATCGATCTGGAGGATGAGGATCTCATTCTCTTCTGCGATCGCCAGTTGATGGTCATGCTGCTCACGCAGTACATTGACAATGCGTGCAAGTACTCAATCTACGGCACGGTGATCACCATTCGCGTTGTGCATGAAAAGGCGGAAGTCATTCTTTCGGTGCACAGTTTCGGGCCTGTGATTCCGATGGCCGACCGCGAACGGATATTCGATCGCTACTACCGTTCCTCAAACCATTCAAACCGTGCTTCGGGAACTGGAATAGGTCTCTCGGTGGCCAAGCGCGTGGCTCTGATCCACAGCGGCTACGTGTGGGTTACGAGCGACGAGCACGAGGGGACCACATTTTTTGCAGCGATACCGGACTCAACGCAGAAGGGGAGAACGTGACAAGCCAGACCGTAATTCGGGTTCTTGTTGTTGACGACGAATCGGCGATTCGCAGAGCATTGCGCCCACCGTTGGTTGAGCTCGGCTTCCAGGTGACCGAAGCATCGCGCGGCGAAGAGGCGCTGCAGTTGCTGCGCGCGGGCACCGTGGATGTGGTTCTGCTTGATGTGAATATGCCGGGTATCGGCGGCATTGAGACGCTGCGGCGCATTCGCACATTTGCTCCGCGACTGCCAATCCTGATGCTCACGGTTCGCGACCAGGAAGAAGACAAGGTGGAGGCACTGGAATCGGGAGCGGACGATTACGTTACCAAGCCTTTCAGCACACGGGAACTGATTGCGCGCATTCGCGCGGCGGTACGCAGGGTTCGCGCGCCCGCCCGTGCTGAAGATGCTCCGATAGAAATTGGCGAGATTCTGCTTGAGCCTGTGAAGCGCACCGTTACAAAGCGCGGTCAGCCAGTGCATTTGACGCGCAAGGAGTTCGACATCCTGCACTGCCTGATGAGCCGGGCGGGCCGCGTGGTGACTTACGCCAAGCTGCTCACCGCAGTTTGGGGAGCGGACTACCGCGAAGAGGTTGAGTACCTGCGAACCTTTGTGCGGCAGTTGCGCAAGAAGATAGAGGACGATCCCTCCAATCCGATTTATCTTCTGACCGACGTGTATGTGGGATACCGATTTGCGGATGCGCAGATGCTGCAGGGCGACTCCGGCCTGGGCGAGTTCGAGTCCGTTACGGATGCAGACGAGCCGGAAGGAGTCAACGAGCCGGCGCCGTAGGCACCACGCCGAGGCATAGGTTTTCATTCGAAGAGGTATTGACGGGAAAATAACACCCCAGTCAGCGGAGCTTTGCTGCTCACTCATCGCGAGAAAGCCGACCCAGGGGGTCCCCCGATGGGGCACAGTCTTGTTAATCGAAGGCTTCGAGTGTGAGGCCGTTATTCGTTGTAGTGGAGGAGACTGAAGACGTCGTATTCCTTGAAGCGATCACGGCCTTTCAGGAAGTCCAGCTCAACGGCGAAGGCGAGGCCGGCGATTTCTCCGCCTAGTTGCTTGACGAGTTTAACGGTGGCCTCCATGGTGCCGCCGGTGGCGAGCAGGTCGTCGACCAGCACCACACTCTGTCCGGGCTGAATAGCGTCCATGTGAATCTCAAGCGTGTCGGAGCCGTATTCCAGATCGTACGTGACGCGGGCGACCGGGGCCGGCAATTTGCGCGGCTTGCGGACGGGCACGAATCCCGCGTTGAGGCGGTAGGCCAGAGCGGGCCCAAAGATGAATCCACGCGCCTCGATACCGAGGACCAGGTCAATTTTGCGCTCTAGGTAGTGAGAGGCAAGTGCGTCAATGAGCTGTGCAAACCCGGTCTTGTCTTTGAGCAGAGTAGTGATGTCGTAAAAGAGAATCCCGGGCTTGGGGAAGTCGGGCACGGTGCGCACCAACTTTTTGAGATTCTCAACATTGATAGGCTTAATTGCTTCAGGCATTCGTACACTCGCTCCAAAATCGGACTTGAGAAAACACTCGGAATCTGCGGGAAGGGAACAGGCGGGGGACAATTCGGCTTCCTTGAAGATTATAGAAGAACAGGGGGGCAGATAATAGGGAATAGGGAGTAGGCACCACTGCCGCCTCTTACCAGGCGCCATCGATCCGGAACGAGCCAAGGCCTTCGGCTTCACTCTCATCAAGATAGTGCTCGATGAGGTGATCAACGCGGCTGCCGCGCGGACCGCGGCGCAGGCTGGCGCGGAGTTTGGCAAGGTCTTCGACGCTGCCGGAGGCCACGACTTCGACCTCGCCCTCCTCAGTGTTGCGCACCCAGCCGCGTAGGTCGAGCTCGCTGGCCTCGCGGTGCACGAACCAGCGAAAGCCTACACCCTGCACGCGACCCTGAATCAAGAAATGAAGAACCATCGTTTTGAGACCAAAGCCAGTTTTGCAGATGCGTGGCCGAGATGCAACAGGCGGGTGAGGCTGGCATTGCCGGCGGCATCGGTTCCCGACGGTCGCTCACGCGCTACACTGAGAGTGACCATGGTGTTCGTTCTCGACAACTACGATTCGTTTACCTACAACCTTGTCCAGTACCTGGGCGAACTGGGCGCGGAGGTTGTTGTGCGCCGCAATGACGATCTGACAGTGGAGGAGGTTGAGGCGCTGCATCCTGAGCGCATCCTACTTTCACCTGGGCCATGCACGCCGGGTGAAGCAGGCATCCTTGTTCCACTGATCCGGCACATGGCAGGCAAGGTGCCGATTCTGGGAGTTTGCCTGGGGCATCAGGCCATTGGTGAGGCCTTTGGGGGCAAAGTGATTCGCGCGCGCGGCCTGATGCACGGCAAGACCAGCCCGGTGGAGCACGATGGGAAGGGCGTGTTTGAAGGCTTACCCACTCCGCTTACCTGCACCCGCTACCACTCACTCATCGTCGAGGAAAAGTCACTGCCGGACGACCTTGCGGTGACCGCCCGCACCGCTGAATCGAATGGCGCCAACGGTTCAGTGATCATGGGCCTTCGTCATCGCCATCTGCCGATTGAAGGCGTCCAGTTCCACCCGGAGAGCGTGCTGACCGAAGGTGGCCACCAGATGATCCGCAATTTTCTGGAAATGTAATGTCAATGGCGTGGACCTGGAGAGCTAACGTGCGCCGTTCAAGCCTGCTCGTCCGGGCTGCCGGATTTCTTATATTGCCTGCTTGTTGGGTCATTCCTGCCGTTACCGCACAGGCGCCCGCATCTGGCGTGGATCCCATTGCCATTGTTCCCATCGACAACAGCAGCGCGGACGCGGCTGCCACGGTGACAGGCGCTTTTGAAGTTACGCGCGGAGCTGCGGTGATTGCCGCCAGCGGATCAGTTACGGCTGCGAGCGAGACAACGCGGGTGATCCTTCCTCGTCGCGGCGAATTGCGCGTTTGCGCCTCCACATCGATCAAGCTGGCTGCCGACTCAAGCGTTCCTGCAGGCGACACTCCGGGGTTGCTGATGGCGATGGACCACGGCGCTGTTGAGATGAGCTTTGCCATGAGCGGAGCCGCACCGAATAACGCAGACATGCTGCTGACGCCGGACTTCAGGATTTTAATCAGCGGTCCCGGATCAGCGGACGTGAAGGTGCGACTTGGCCAACAGGGCGATACCTGTGTGGACAACTCAGGCACCGATGGTCCTTACGTGCTGGTTTCAAGCGTGTTTGAGGGCGGCGCTTATCGAGTTCAACCGGGGCAGCGGGTGATGTTTCAACATGGCAGTCTGCGCGAGGTGGTGGACGAGGAGAAGGAGTCCTGTGGCTGCCCTCCGGCGGCGGCAAAAGGGAATGAGTTTCCGATTGCCCAGAGCGAAGGCCTGGCGCCGCTGCCCAAGCCGGCCGCAGGTGCTGCCGGCGAGACAGCCGCGACGTCGGTGCCGGTAGGGCCTCTGGTGTACAAGAGCACCGATCATGCGACCGAGCCGGTGGCCTTGCCTACGGCTCCGACGGTGGCGACAGCAGATGCTGAAGCGGCCGCGCCGAAACCCGCAAATAAGCCCAAGGCTGGATTCTTTGGCAAGATCGGCCACTTCTTCCGGCGCATCTTCGGCGCGGAGTGACTGTCAGCCGCGCTGAAGGCGAAGGTTCGAGTTGGTTTGCAGTGCTTGATTGCTACAGCGCCTGCGCCCGCTCAATGGCGCGAATGACAGCCTGGGCCTTATTGATAGACTCCTTATGCTCCAATTCGGGTACCGAATCGGCCACAATGCCCGCGCCCGCCTGCACGTAGCCTTTGCCGCCCACCGATAGCATGGAACGGATGGCAATGCAGGAGTCGAGATTTCCGGAAAAGTCGGCGTAAAGCACGGCTCCGCCGTAGGTGCCGCGACGGGCCGGCTCAAGCTCTTCAATGATCTCCATCGCGCGCACCTTGGGCGCTCCAGAGAGCGTGCCGGCAGGGAAGCAGGCGCGAAGAGCGTCAACAGCAGTGAGCTCGGGCTTTAACCTGCCCTCGATGGAGCTGACGATGTGCATCACATGCGAGTAGCGTTCGACGAACATCAACCTGTCGACTTTTACGCTGCCAAATTCGCTCACCCGGCCGACATCATTGCGGCCCAGGTCAACCAGCATGACATGCTCGGCGCGCTCTTTCTCGTCGTGCATCATCTCGTCGGCAAGCGCCTGATCGTCTTTCTCGTTAGCGCCGCGCGGCCTTGTTCCGGCGATTGGACGGTACTCCACTTTGCCTTTGTGGACCCGCACCAGCAGCTCAGGCGACGAACCGGCCAACTCCAGCGGGGCGGAAATCTTCGTCCTTTTCGACGAGCCAGTTTTCCTGCCGGCTTTGGCGCCCATCGGTCCATCCGGTGCAAAGCGCAGAAAAAACATGTAGGGGCTTGGATTGACGGTGCGGAGCGCCCGGTAAACCTGGAAACTGTCGATCCCCGGTTCGACATCGAACCGTTGCGAGAGGACAGCCTGAAAGATATCGCCTGCGGCAATATACTCTTTGGTGCGATCGACGGCCGCCAGGTAATCCTTCTTCGCCGTCCTCAACTTCACCTTGATATGCTTCTTTGACCCTGGCCTTCCTTTGGAGGGAACAGGGAAGCTGGGCAATGGCTGAGACAGCCGCCTCTCCATCTTGTCCAGACGCTTGATCGCGCGTGCGTAGGGCTCGGCTGCCTTTCCGTGGGTTACGTCGGCCGTGACCACCAGCCAGATCTCTTTTCGTACATGGTCGAAGGCAAGGACCTCGTCGAAAAACATCAGGCAGGCATCGGGGATCTGCAACTCATCCTTGGCCAATTCGGGCAGTTGCTCGATCTGGCGCACGGCATCGTAGGAAAAGAAACCAACGGCGCCCGCTGTAAAGGGAGGCAGTCCCGGTAATCGCGCAGGCTTGTGCCCTCCAAGTGCCTGGCGCAGAACGGTAAAGATGTCGCCGTCGAATCGAGTGACTTTCCGGCCCTCAGTGATCGTGATCTGGCGACCGCGGGCGACGATCCGTTTGAAAGGGGCCAATCCGATAAAGGTGTAGCGGCCCACCTGCTCGCCACCTTCGACAGATTCGAGGAGAAAACATTCGCTTTCAGGCCAGGCGGCGCGCAGAAATGCCGAAACGGGCGTTTCCAGGTCCGCTGTGAGAATGCGGCAGACGGGGACGAGGGTGTGTTGCCGTGCAAGTGCGAGAAACTCCTTGCGGCTGGGCTGGACGGGATGAACGGATGGCTTCACAAACTCAAGTGTAACTGGAGCGAAGAGCGGGGGATTGACAGAGAAGGGCAATCGCGGATGTGATTTTAGCGAGGCACCTCCCGATACGGGCCGAAATCGAGCCCGGGATAGAAAGGGCGAACCAGCCTGGGACGGGGTATAAGGCGTGGTTCAGGTGCACTTGACTCGCAAAGGCGTGTAGCCTAGACTCAACGGGGTTTGGGTGTTTGTGCAGGCAATAGAAAGGGTGCTCAATCACTCAACCGGCAGGGAGTGACCGTGTAGCAGGAGATGTCTGGCTGCCGGACGACACGCTTGAGGTGATGCCTGGTGCGGCACTGAAGTGATGTCGAGAAAAAGGAACACTCTCTACGTGGTACTTAGAACTGGAGAATTATATGTCAACTGTCAATCCGGGAGTTTCGTTGGACCAGGAGATCAATCCCTGGGAAGCACAGAGCGCACGATTCGATTTTGCGGCACGCAAGCTGAATCTGGATGAGGGTTTGTGGAAGCTGCTGAGAACGCCAGCCCGCGAAATCATCGTTCATTTTCCGGTGGCCATGGATAATGGGCGCATCGAAATGTTTACGGGCTTCAGGGTGCAACACAACATTGCGCGCGGGCCGGCCAAGGGCGGTATTCGATACGCGCCCGACGTCACACTGGACGAGGTTCGAGCCCTTGCAAGCTGGATGACCTGGAAGTGCGCCGTCGTGAATATTCCATTCGGCGGGGCCAAGGGCGGCGTTATCTGCGATCCGAAGTCCATGAGCCAGGGCGAACTTGAGCGCATGACGCGTCGCTATACATCGGAAATCATTGACTTCATCGGTCCCGAGAAGGATGTACCCGCGCCCGATGTAAATACCAATGAGCAGACGATGGCGTGGATCATGGATACCTACTCCATGCACATGGGACACACAGTCACAAGCGTGGTTACCGGCAAGCCGCTTAACATTGGCGGCTCACGTGGCCGCATTGAGGCGACTGGCCGCGGTGTGATGGTGGTTTGCGGCGAGAGCCTGCGCTATCTCAACATGCCGATCGAGGGTTGTCGCGTCATTATCCAGGGCTTTGGCAATGTGGGGTCCAATGCGGCCCGCCTGATGATGGAGCAGGGCTACAAGATTGTGGGAATCGCAGAGCGCGATGGCGGCCTGTATAACTCAGCCGGAATCGATATCCATCAACTTGGCGAGTACAAGTACCGCAACGGCACGACGCTGGGCTTCAAGGGTGCAGAAGCCATGCCCAGCGAGGAGTTGCTGGTTTCTGAATGCGAAATTCTCATTCCTGCCGCGACTGAGAATGTGATCACCAGCCGCAACGCCGCCAAGATCAAGGCTCGCATTGTGGTGGAGGGAGCAAATGGTCCCACAACCGCAGTGGCAGACGAGATACTTTCAGAAAAACGGATCTTCATTGTTCCAGACATTCTTGCCAACGCCGGCGGCGTAACTGCGAGCTATTTTGAATGGGTGCAGGACCGCCAGGGGTACTTCTGGAAAGAAGCAATCGTCAACGAGCAGTTGGAGACCATCCTTCGAGACAGCTTCGACGACGTTGTCCGGTATGCGGAGGCGCACAACGTCAACAATCGGATTGCGGCCTACATGCTCTCGATTGACCGAGTGGCATTCACCATCAAGCAGAGAGGAATCTACGCCTAGTTATTTGGTAAATTCTTCGGGGCCGGGCGGCAACCAGCAAAAGAAGACGGGCGGGAAGGGCAATTCGCTCTTTCCGCCCGATGTTCTTGTGGCGCCGAATCGAGGCTTGGGACACTTGAAACAGTCGTCTGGAAACTGGAATTGAAGTGAGATCCAGGAGAAACTCGGTTCTGCAGATTATTACCCACCCGACTTACTAACTCCTTCTGGAAATCGCGTAGTATGGCTGGTTGGATAAGCTCGCATTGAACGCAGGATACAGCCAAGCCTCTTTCTGCTTGTTATCGAGCTCGAAATAGTACTGCAAAGGATAGACCGAATCAGTGTATTCGGCTGGAATCTCGGCGCTATAACCCGCGTGATCCTTTTGCATATCCACGGCCAGCCACCTTTCGGCCTGGTTCACGTGACGATAATGAAGGCGCGCAGAGGCTGCAGCGTTGGTTGCACCTACGGGAATCTGCAAGGACAGATGAAGCGCCTTGCCGGGATGGAAGGTTGCGTCCGCCACATGAGAACAGGGGACCGCGGGGCGGATGGGTCTGGCCGCAGCCGCCCGTATGGCTCGCGCAATTGCTTCGGCTGAGCCTGAAGACGCTGGCGGCGATTGTAGCTTTGCCTTCATCGCGGCAATGTCAGCATCAATGGCTGGAATGCGGTCGCTCCAGTGCCCACGGCGGAGGGGAACATCACCGTAGCCGACATCAGATTTGTAGACCTTGGAGGCCCGATCGGCCATCCTGGCCCATTCGGCGCGCGCTTTGGTGAGTTGAGCAAGCGCCTGTCTGCCCGCTTCCGCGCTGCCTGTTTCCAGAAAGATCTGAAACAGCATGCTGCTTCGCATCTTTGCAGCAAAGTAGATGCCGATGCTGTTCTGAATAAGGACGTCTTCTTCGATGCGGCGGAACTGGGGAGATTTGAGTGAAGTTGACTTGACACGCGCAGTGGCCCATGCCTGACGGGACGCAGCCGCGAAGTCTTCAAGCCATTGGGCTACCTCAATTGGCGAGTACTTGGGATTTGACCGGCCTGCGAGAACATCCCTCGTGTACTCGATTACCGTGGAGAATAACTCGGGGTCGAGAGGACTTACGGCACCAAAGCACTTGGGCGAAGGCGTATCCAAACGCTGGTAGTTTCCGACGCCGGCGACCACGGGAATGTCCTCAGTCATCTCGACCCAATAGGCGTGGTTGGATGCAGACGTCAGATGGGCCGAGGTGATGAGAGGAGTAATACGGCTGGAGCTCGCCAGCGCGGTCTCAACTGCGACTGCGCCTGGACCGACGATGCTCTTGAGGTAGCGGCGACCGATTTCCGGTTCGGCTTCAGGGTCATAAAGCTTGCGACCCCAGACGCGGTAGTAATACTCGAATTTTTCCCAATCGTGTTTGGGTGTAAGGGATTCGTCGAGATAGGCGCAACGGCCTCCCGGAGAACCTGATCCTTCGCGGCCCTTGAAGGTCAGCGGCTCCATCAGATCGATTCCAGCGGCTCCGCAAAAGTGAGATGTGCGTGAGTAGGCCGCAGCCATTTCTGGATCGGCGGAGATCAAGTGATGCTGCGAGCCCGGCCAAAGGCGGTAGACAATGCGGGCTTTGCTGCCTTGCTGAAAGAAATCGCCATATCCGTATCGCGTGAAGAGCCGTGCGCCTGAGCTCAGGCTGAATGGTCCGTTGTCACTGCCCGTGTCGTGGGGTATCTCCAGAGTGCGAATATCGGATTGATTGTATCCAAGGCTCTGGTGCTCGGCTGAGTACTTGGCTCCCAGCGTTACCGGCATGCCGGTGGCAACGGCGATGTCAATCATGGTCTGATTCACACCCTTGGCGTGCATATCGACTTCGACGGTCCGGCCACAGCCCGAGATTGCTTCGAAGAGCTTCTTCCAGAAGGGATAGCTGCCTTCGGGGATGCCGCTTTCGCCATGAACACGCATGGTGAGGCCCTGAATCTGCGGGCACTCCTTGAGGATGATCGCCAGGGCATCACGGCAATAGGATGCATGTGTTTCCGGGGTGAGCCCCTCGATATTGTGATAGGCGTTCGGACTATCGGTCCATTGGTAGGCGTGGGTCCAGATTCCCAACTGGANNACGCGAACGCCGCTGTATCCCGGCACCTCAAAGAGATAAGGGTAGGGAAGATGAAGATAATCGTCGGTGACGCCCCTTGGAAAATCGTATTCGAGACCATAAGCCATGGTGAAACGGTTGAAGCGGCTTGCAACCAGAGTGTCAAGATAGCGTGGCCAAAACTCCTTGTCGTAATACCAGGACTTGTCCTCCATTTCGCTGCAGAAATAGCGGCTCACACAACGGGTGTCATTCGCGGGCTGCTCTTGAATTGCGTGGACTAGATGCAATGCAGCCGTGGTATCGGCATTGAACTGGACACGCTCAGCCAATTCGAGCAGGCCATAGACGAAGCCCCGGGTGTCAACCGCGGAGACGAGAATGGCCGGGAGCTTGGCAAGTGTTCCAGGGGCGAGGCGCAGACTCTCAGGCGCGGCTAGCTCTTGAGCGGCGTGCGGGAATCCCTTAGCCAGGGCTGAAGCAGTTCCGGCGATTACGATGCACATGCTTGAACCTGAAGGCTGATCGGGAGAGTTGACGAGTTCACATTTTGCGCCCTTCGAAGCCAGGGCTTTGCGTAGCTGACCAACGGCCCATGAAACCGGTGCGCCCGATGCGACTGGGTCAGAAGAGTCAATGATCACGGAGATCTTGCCGGAGGTTGCGGCGGAGGCGGTGCGCGTGAGGCCGACGACGGTTGTAGCACCCGCGAGTTTTAGAAAGTCTCTGCGCTGGATAGCAGAATACGAATCGAAATTCATGATGCGGCGCTCCTAAGCCCATTAGCTGAACGATTACCGTGCCGTCAGCCTATCCTTCTTAATCTCGCTTGAATGGCCCGTTTCCAATGCCGTGAAATCAAGCAAATCAAGGTGGCTGTTCAATTCCTTTTAATCAATCCGTAAACAGCCCTTCACATTCTCTCCCTAGATTAAAGCAGTCGCCCCAAAGCGCAGTTTTCCCGACACCACCTTCTTTCTAATCCCGTTTGGAGGCAATACATGAATCGCCGTTTTACAATCAAGTGGCCTTTGGCCATTCCTGTGTTTGTGTGCCTGCTTTTCCTAGGCTTTGGCATGAACCGTCTGCATGCGCAAGGCGGTACAGGGGCCATCCACGGAACCGTCGTCGACCAGAGCGGCCACGCCATTCAGGGCGCAACAGTTGCGGTCGTCTCGGAGTCCCGCGACGTGCGCAACGTGCTCTCAAGCGCCGAGGGCAAGTTCGATCTTACCGGTGTACCGACTGGTTCCTACACCGTGGAAATCTCGGCTCCTGGATTCACGACGATCCAGCGTCCCATTGCCATTGCCGCAGGCACAGACCAGGCCGTTCCTGTCGAGCTTTCGATCGCTTCGGTCTCTGAGGAAGTCACCGTTGAAGCTGAAGCCGACACGTCGATCGCTGCGCAGCTTGCTCCGGTGAAGTCGTTGCTTGACGCCGGATCGGCGCGCACGGAGATCAGCAGCAACTATGTGTCTGAGTACACCTCGCCGGTGACCGACTTTGCTGACATCATCCAGGCCGCCCCCGGCACGGTCAGCTACAACACCAACGGCATAGGCAACGGCCAGGCCAAGATCTACTTCCGCGGCTTCGTCGACGACGATTACACCATGACCTGGGACGGCGTCCCCTTCAACGACTCGAACGACCCCAGCCACCACTCCTGGGCGTATGTTCCTGCCGCGGCTATCGGCTATGTGGACTTCGATCGCAGCCCTGGCACAGCTTCCGATATGGGTCCGTCCAACTTTGGCGGCTCCATCCACTTCTTCTCGCCGAAGCTGAGCGATGAGGCTCATATCCACGGCGTAGTGACCTATGGTTCGTGGAATACCTACCAGGTGCTCGGCGATATCAACTCGGGCAGCTTCTGGAACAAGAAGGCCCACTTCTGGCTGGATGGCGACTATCAGAGTTCAGACGGATACCAGACCTTCTCGCCCAAGCAGGACGTGGCCGTCACCGCGAAGTTTGCCTACAAGTTCAGCGACCGCACCGACCTGAGTGTGATCGGCACAGACATCATCGTCGATGCATTCAACAACAACGATCCGACGCGCCGCCAGCTCTTCCACCACGGCGACAACTATCTTTACGACAGCAACAAGTACAATGCCGACGGCACCTACAACGCGAATTTCTGGGCCTTCTCGGTCTATCACGTTCCGAGCTTCTTCGACATCATCTCCCTCAACCACGACTTCGGCAAGGGCTGGAGGCTCGATAACAAGCTCTACACTTACGGCTACTCCAACCACCAGCACTACCAGAACGCCACGGACAACGATCCAATCACGGATTCGGTGTTGACCAAGCCAATTGAAGAAGCAGTCGGCGGCGATGACCAGCCCACGTCTTCAGTGAACTACGACAAGAAGCCAACCGGCGTTGACAAGCTCAACCAGTACGCCCGCGGCGGCGACATCGCGACGGTTAGCTATGCAACAAAGTGGGGCGTCTTCCGCACGGGTGGCTGGTACGAGTACACCGACACTCTCCGCTATCAGATCTACACCGACCCGATCACCTGGGTGGATTCGTCCTTTATCAAGAACATCAAGTTCCACGAGCACTACCTGACGACGGCCATCCAGCCGTTTGCCGAGTTCCAATTGGTAGCCATCCCGCGTTTGACGATCACGGGCGGCCTCAAGGACGCCTACTATTACATGAGCCTTGGGCAGTACGCGGATGGCAAGACGGTGGGACCGCTCACCTGCTCCTCGACTGCAACGACGGCAACCTGCAACGCTACCGTCCACCACTCCCAGGATTACAACTCCATCCTGCCCTCAGTTGAAGCCAACTACCGCATCAGCAGCATCTGGTCCGCCTACGGTCAATACGGCCGGGGCAGCATTGCTCCCTTCAGCAGCGTCTTCGACACCTCTGGCGCCCAGGTTGCCGTAACGCCTCCGCCCACCATCGCCACCACCTATCAGGGCGGTACCGTGGTCAAGCTGAACCGTTTTGCCTTCGATGCGGATGGCTATCACATCCACTTCACCAACACGTACTCGACCTATACGCCGTCCACTGGCCCCGACGAAGGCTTCACCTACTACTACGCCAACCCCAACTCCGACACCAACGGCTTTGAAGCCGAGGGCAACTACGCTGTGACCAACAGCCTGAGCTTTAATGCGAACGGCACCTTTGACTCCGCTCTGTACGAAGCGGCGGCAGCCACGCCTGCCGTCACCGACTCGAATGGCAATATCATTAATCCTGCCACCNNCGCTGGAACGACATCGGCAACGATCACCAGACAGTTCCCCTGGCCCCGTTCTGGATGAGCAGCCTTTTCGTGAATTACAACTTCAAGAGCGACTCGATCTTCGATGGCTCCAAGATCAAGCTCAGCGTCAACAACCTCTTCGACAGCCACGACGTGGTTTTGATCGGCGCGGCGAACGACGGCACAACGCTGGCTTCGCCCTACACCACCAACACCTCGCTCGAGGTCTCGCAGGACCTTCAGCCCTACACCCCGAGTTGGAATGACACCCTCGAGAAGGCGGCCGGGCGCTCGGTCATGATCACCTTCCAGCTCGGTCTCACCCGCCACAATCACTGATCGACCCTGTCACGCAATCGTGGTCCAATACCGAAGGCCTTCAGGCAACCAGTTGCCTGAAGGCCTTTCTCATTTCGGCTGTTGTCCTGACGGAAGCAGACAGCGCCGCGCGCGTCCCGAGCGGCGGAAGGATGTGCGCTGAATCCATCAGGAACAATGTCGCAAATCTTCCGCGCGGTGGGATCGTCGAAGCACGGCCGCGCAAGATGAAGAAGCGGTCACAGAAGCCCGGTTGAGCACGCGTATGCGGCCTAGTGGGGAGGGTCATTGCGGGGTATAGACTTAGACGGTAAGGGTATGGGCCATCACGTTCCCAAGAACCGAACTTGTCTGGATCCCCATCGTTGCCTTTGGGATGTATGGGAGTTCGATTGGGCCAGGCCACCCGGCGATGAGATGATTGGTCTTGAGGGGGCGAAATGAACCTGCCGAACTCAATCACAATGAGCCGGATCGTGATGATCCCGCTGCTCTTGTGGATACTGTCGACGCATTTTCCCTTACAGGGGAACGGCGAGCAGGAGATTCTGGCCTCAATTCTATTCATCATGGCATCGATCACCGATGGCCTCGACGGCTATTTGGCGCGCAGCCGCGGCCAGATCACGACCATGGGGATGCTGCTTGATCCGATCGCCGACAAGATTATGGTGACTGGCGCGCTCATCGCGCTGGTTGCCTATAATCCGCAGGTCGTCAAGGTCTGGATCGCGGTTGTCATTATTGGCCGTGAGTTTCTTATCTCCGGACTGCGGTCAATTGCTTCCTCTGAGGGATTCACCATTCAGGCCAGCGACCTGGGCAAGCTGAAGACCGTCGCGCAGATTGTCTCGGTGGTTGCAGCCATCTTGGCTCACCACTGGGATCATTGGCAGGTGGGCGTGCTGATTATTCCAGTCAAATGGTACGCCGTAGCGGCAATCTACTTTACTGTGCTGGTGTCGACCATTTCCGCGATCGACTATTTCATCGGGTTTTGGAAGCAAATCGATCACGCATCGAAGGATCGCCGCAAAGCTTCAGTGCTGGCGAGCCGCAAGAGTGCAAGCATTCTTTAGAGCTGCCTTCTAAACAACAGCCCACGCTGGAATCCTGCTTGCGGCTGACAGCCTTAAACACTAACCGGCTCGCTCATGTGAAGCTCGATGTGTACCTCTGGAGGTGACATCAGGGTGTTGTGAATCAGGCAGGCATGAACGGAGCGCATCAAGCCTTCTGTCTGTTCCTGTGAGAGAGCGACAGGACATGTGACATGAATGTTGAATTTGCCGAGCCGNNGGACGCCAGCATGAGCTCTGGAGGAGTCATGGCTGTGTCTTCGCCGCCATTTTCCTGAGGTTGATCGCAAAGAATGGTATGAGACCGCGATTGAATACTGAACTTTACTTGTCCAAGATGCGAAACTTTCACTTCCATATTTTCCCTCTTCTTACAAACGAATAAATACACGAGGGGAAGAGTTCGTTACATTCGAGCGTAGTCCTTTTTTTCAAGCTGCACCAATCATGCGCATGGACTTGGGAATCCGGTTTCCATGGTGCTTAATCTGAGGACGGTGGGGACTTTGCCTGAAAGATTAAGGATGCAGGCTTATTCTGTTGATTTCAAAATGCCTTAGATTTTTACGAAGACGCGCAGCTCCGATGGATCAAGCCAATCCCGGAACTTCAAACGGAGACGGCAACAGGCTCGGTTGCAGCCGCAGTGACCATCGCACGAATTGAGCTGATCACGAGATCGGGCTCATCGAGATGAATCCAGTGTTCGCTGGCCGGAGCGATCACCTGCTGGACGTTGTCTCCGATGCGGCTCAGAAGCTCCTGCGACAAGGGAGTGGAGATGCCCGGAGTCAGGATGGTGACGGGAATTTCGCGGATGGGCTCGGCCTGGTGCATTTCCCGTACGGTGTCAGGGATTGATTTGATGTGGCTGCGCACGCCAGAGTAAAAGCTCGGCCTAGACCAGTGTGCTGCGACCACCGGCCAAACTTCGCGCGGCATCTTGCCCACCTCGTTGGTGATTCGGTCAATCACATGTCTGCCGCCGGCCACAGTTGCCCCATCGAGATTTCCCGACAGCCTCTTCGAACGCCGAAAGAGCGACGTGACCGCCAGCCG
>PLST01000367.1 GCA_003164255.1 Acidobacteriaceae bacterium
GCCGCGCCCTTGTTTTTGCGGCTAGGGTGGGCTAGCAGTTTACTCAACCCGGAAGTCTTTTCTGTTCCCTGTTCCCTGATCCCTGTTTTTTAGAAGTTCACCTTGGGAACCGCCTGCGCGGCTGGGCTGGCCGTAAAGTACGCGTCGTTCTTTGCGTAGCCCGCCATACCCGCCCAGATGCTGTTCGGGAACTGCAGGATGAACGTGTTGTAGTCCTGAAGCGCGTCGTTGTAGCGCTTGCGGGCCACGCTGATGCGGTTCTCGGTGCCTGACAGCTCGTCCTGCAGCCGCATGAACTGGTCGCTCGAACGCAGTTGCGGATAGTTCTCGGTGAGCAGCAGCAAACGGCCCAGCGCGCCGTCCAATTGACCGTTCGCGGCAATCTTTGCCGCCGGTCCCTGCGCGTTCAGCATGCCCGCGCGCGCATTCGCGATGTCGCCGAATACGGTGCTCTCTTCCTTCGTGAATCCCTTCACCGTCTCCACCAGGTTCGGGATCAGGTCGGCGCGCCGCTCCAGTTGCACATCCACTTCAGACCACGCTGCCTTCACATTCTGATCCTTGGCCACCATCTGGTTTTTGGCGCTCACGTAGCTGCCAAACACCATCAGAACCACCACCACCAGAACGCCCACAACCGCCAATGTAATGCCAAGTGCCTTACTCATACTCTGCTCTTCTCCTCCGGCCTCCGCTTTTGGGAAGCCCCTTCACAAACTCAAATATCGGGGTGCCCCATCCTCGAATCGTTTTTTGATTCAAGGGTGGGAATCGAAAAACTCACCCTCCGCCCAACCGGCACCACTCAACATCAGATGAATCCCGGGTGCCCCCGGTCTCGCTTTTGAGACCGGGGATTCTACATATCTCAATCTCGTGCGGAAACTCTACCAGCTTCCGCCAGCCCCGCCGCCTCCAAAGCCGCCGCCGCCAAACCCGCCAAAGCCGCCCCCTCCGCCACCGCCTCCGCCGAAACCACCACCGCCGAAGCCGCCGCCCATGCCACCCCCACCCCAGCCGCCGCGATTGCCGCCGAAGATGCTTGAGAGCAGCCCATACCCGAGCAGCATTCTGAAAATCGACCCGCCGCCGAAGAAGATAATCACCAGAATAATCAGAATCAGCTTGCCGAAATTGAAGCCGTGCTGTTCCTGCGGCATCGGCTCCTGCTCCGTGGCAGGAACGGGCTCGTTGGTGAGCGTCACGTTGGCGTCGGCGGCAATCACGTTCGCCACCTGGCCCACCGCCGAGGTCACGGCAGAGTCGTAGTCGCCAGAGCGCAGGTAGGGAATCATGCCGCGGCCGATATCGCCCACTTTGGCGTCGTTCAGGATGCCTTCGAGGCCATAGCCCACATCGATCCGGTACTTGTGGTCGCCCACGGCCAACAGCACCAGCGCGCCCTTGTCCGTACCCTTCTTGCCGATCTTCCACTTGTCTTCAAGCTGGTTTGCATAGTCGGCCGCATCGTCCCCATTCAGGCTTTGCACGGTCACCACGGCAATCTGCGCATTGGCCGCGGAGTGGTCCAGCTGTGCGCAAAGCGAGTCCAGCTTGGCAATTGCATCAGCCGAAAGCACATGCGCGTTGTCGCTGACGTAGTCGGTGGGCTTGGGAAGGCTGTCCACGCTCTGGGCGTATGCGCCAGCCGCTGGAAACACGAAAAGGGCCGCCAGAAGCAGCCCGGTCGCAGTCGATTGCGTGTTACGCGTGCCGTTCATCCCTTCCAATTGTACGCGGGCCGCCAGCAAAAGGTTCCCTTCCGCCGGCGGCAGTCCTCCTCACTAACGCTCAAGCTGGCCGATGAGAGCTGAAAGCGACAGCCCCCGGCGGAAGGCTGCCGTTAAACTGATAAAGACATGAGTCAGAACCAGTTGCCCGACCCACACATCGCCCGGAAAGATCACAAGGAGACCCAACTTCACGGCGTCACGCTCACCGACGACTACGCATGGCTGCGCGAAAAGGAGAATCCCGAAGTCACCGCCTATCTCGACGCGGAAAATGCCTACGTCGAGGCCGTGATGGCGCCGCTCGACGGATTGCGCGAAGACCTTTATCAGGAAATGCTCTCGCACATGAAGCAGACTGACATCTCGGTCCCCTTCCGCGACGGCGAATGGTGGTACTACACGCGCACCGAGGAAGGCAGCCAGTACGCCATCAACTGCCGCAAGCGCGGCGGAGTTGCCGGACCCGCCATCAATGCGGAGGAGCACGTCATTCTCGACGGCAACCTGCTCGCCGAGGGCCAGCCCTTCTTTTCGATCGGCGCCACCGACATCACCGACGACGCGCGATGGCTCGCCTACACGACCGACACCACCGGCTTCCGCCAGTACACGCTCCACATCAAGGATCTCGAAACCGGCGAGACGCTGCCCGGTGAAGTCGAGCGTGTGGGCTCCGTCGTGTGGGCCGCTGACAACCGGGGTCCCCATCGACAGGTCTCCGTCGATGGGGTGGCCAACCGCACCCTCTTCTACACCGTTGAAGACGAGGTGCAGAAGCGCCAGTACCAGTTGTTGCGCCATACCCTGGGCACGCCGCACTCCGCCGATGTCGTCGTCTGCAAGGACGACGACGAGCGCTTCAATCTGGGCGCCGGCCGCACCCGCGACGGCAAATTCCTGGTACTGGAATCGGCCAGCCACACCACGACCGAATCGTGGGTGCTGCCCGCCGACCAGCCCAACGGCGCATTCACGCTCATCTGCCCGCGCGAAGACGACCACGAATATTCCATCGATCATCGCAACGGCCTGTGGTTCATCCGCACCAACGATCGCGGCCGCAACTTCCGCCTCGTCACAGCGCCCGTTGCCACGCCCGGACGCGAGCACTGGACCGAGCTCATTGCCCATCGCGACGACGTCATGCTCGAGGAGGTTGATCTCTTCGCCGGCTTCTTTGTTGCCTGCGAGCGCGAAGACGGCCTGCCCCGCCTGCGCCTGTGGACATTTGACGGCGACAGCCCGCAAGCGGCAAGCGCGGGCGAAATCGCATTCCCTGAGCCGGCCTACAACGCCCAGCCCCACATCAACCGCATCTTTGAGACCACAACCTTCCGCTACGGCTACCAGTCGCTGGTCACGCCCAGCTCAGTTTACGAGTANNGTACACGCCATCGCGGCCGACGGCGTCAAGGTTCCCGTGTCATTGGTCTACCGAATAGACAAGCGCGAACCGGGCCGCAATCCCCTCTACGTCTACGGCTACGGGTCTTATGGATACTCGCTGCCGCTCGGCTTCAGCTCAAACCGTCTCAGCCTGCTCGATCGCGGCTTCGTCATGGCCTATGCGCACATTCGCGGCGGCGGCGACCTGGGCGAGCCCTGGCACGACGCCGGAAAAATGCTGGTCAAGCGCAACACCTTCACTGACTTCATTGCAGCCGTCGAGCACCTGACCTCCGCGGGCTACGGCGATCCGGCGCGCGTGGCCATTGAAGGCGGGTCCGCGGGAGGGTTGTTGATGGGCGCCGTCGTCAACCTCCGTCCCGACCTGTTTCGCGCTGTCGTTTCCCACGTCCCGTTTGTCGACGTCATGAACACCATGCTCGACGCCTCGCTGCCGCTTACCATTCCCGAATACGAAGAGTGGGGCGATCCAAATGACGAGAAGTATTTCCGATATATGCTCAGCTACTCGCCATACGACAACCTGCAAGCGGCAAACTATCCGGCCATGCTGGTGAAGACCTCGCTCCACGACAGCCAGGTGCTGTATTGGGAGCCGGCCAAGTATGTGGCCAGGCTGCGCACTCTCAAGACGGATGAGAATATGTTGCTGCTGGTAACAAATATGCAGGC
>PLST01000045.1 GCA_003164255.1 Acidobacteriaceae bacterium
GCCCGTGTCGCCCGCTTGCATCCAGTCGGCGTGAGCCATGAAGAGCATGTGCGGAGCCCACTCCGACGGCCAGGTCGGAAACTTCATCAGACGATCGAATGTGGCTCGCGATATTTGTGGATCGGCGTCTCCGGCGTAGTAACTTAGCTGAGACAGATAAGCATCCGCCTCATAAGCCAGGCGCTCGCGATCCCCGTCCACAAAGACTCCGGCAAAAGTCGTCGCCTTGATCGAGTAGTGGCAGAGGTCCCAGACCTTATCCAACATGGGGTCTGAGGAATGGAAGGTCGCAGCATCGTCGACCCATGTACTGTCGAAGGCAGCACGCCGGCGAATCTGGTCCGCATCGAGTTCAGCCGGCCAGCCTTCCACTTCTACCCAGCGAAAGGGCGTCAACACTCCCCAGGATGCTGGGGTCAGTACTGCGGGAGCCGTGGTGTTGCGCGCATTCACTGGAGGAGCGACAATCACGGCGGCTGCCCGGTCCAGTCGAACCTTCACCTCGGAATAGCGCACGGAGCCGGGTGGATGAGTATCCACACGGCCGTCTTTCAATGCCTCGCCAAAGCGGACGGTAACCGGCTCGGATGTTGCCGGATTCACAGGCCCCAGCGAAAGGTTTCCAAAAGCCACCCGGCCAAAGTCCACCAGGAAAACACCGGGCGCGATCTTGCTGATCGCCACAGGCGCCTGTTCTACCAGATGTATCGGCGCGGCGTCCTGACCGGTTGCCGATCCCGGCATCCCACCAAACACCAAGAGGCCGGCCGTCAAAAAAGTCTGAAGTAGTGCTCTCTTCCGCCTCGAAATCATTACGATTTGCACCTAACGCGAAACCATTTAACAATTCCCCGAGGTATTCAATATGAATACGTCTTAGCCGGAGAAATGTATCTTGTAAATCAGAAAATGTGTGGACTTCCGATGGGCTAAATCCCTTCGGAAGTCCACAGCATAAGGAGGCGTTCTTTAGAAATTCAATCGGGCGGTAAGTTGTCCATAGCGGGGATCGTTGACCTGCGTCAACGGAACAATGCCAAAGGAGGTACTGCCGAGTGATGTGCTTGGCCCACTGAAGATCGGCGTGTTCAGGATGTTGTAGAATTCACCGCGAATCTCGAAGGTCGTCGCCTCGCGAATTGGAAAGACCTTGAAGAGCGAGGCCTCCAAGCGCGGATAGAACTGCTGGCGAGTTCCGATGTAGTTGCTGTTGGTTTGGGTGGTGAAGGAGAGCCGCTGCTGGTAAGCCGGAGTGTCCGTTGCGCTGCTGCATGCCCCTGTGGCCACCACTAGCGCGCCGCTGGTGTTTTCGTAGCAGGTGTTGATGAAGTGGCTGTAGCTGCGGTTGGCAACGCCTGTCGGTCCGATGATGTTCACACTGCCGGGCGCCGAGATCAGGTTGCCGTTTGCCATGCGAAGTACGCCGTTCAGTTTCCAGCCGCCGATCGCCAGCCGCTCCAGGTAGGGACTCTTGGCAAATGCGGGCAGCTCATAGGTGCCGAAGACGTTGGCCAGCAGGTTGGAGTTGTTGTCCTGGTACGATTCCAGATGCGTGTCGATACCGGAGTTGAGGTATCCATTGTGGAGCATCAGTTTATCCCAGGTAATGTTGCCCTGGATGGAGAGGTGGTGCGACATGGGATGGCTGACCTGGATTTGCAGCGAGTTGTACGGCGTGCTGCCGATCGAGGAGTTCTGCTCGGTGACAGAGCCGAACTCCGGGAACGGCTGCAAGAGCGTAGATTGCACGATGGTCGTGGCATTCAAGGTCGCGTTATTGGCGTAGGTGCTGGCAAATTGACCCGCCATGGGATTGGCTACCTTGGTGTTGAGGTAAGTTACCTCGGCCGAGCCCTGGTTGTAATATATGGCGGGCACGGCATTGATATTTTTGCTTACCTCAAGCCGCGTGGGCCGGGAGCCGACATAGGCGACCTGCAAAGCAGTGTTCCACGGAAGTTGCTGCTGGATGTTCAGCGTGTACTCGGCGGCGCGCGGTTGCACGTGCGTTTGGTCGTTGAAGTTGACGTTCTGGCCGAGCCCCGTTCCCAGGCCCAGTGTGTTGCCGGTGGGCAAAACTACGCCTGTGGGATATGGGTTGGTATCAGAGTTGATGGGGGCCGAGCCGGTGTAATTGTTGTAGCTGGTGGCCTGGCTGAAGCCGGTGGAGTACGGCGACTCGATGGTGTTGAAGAAGATAATGCCGAAGCCGGCGCGAACCACGGTATTGGGCCGCACCTGCCAGGCCGCACCAAAGCGAGGCGCAATGTTGTGCGTGTCGTGCGGGAACGGGAAGCGGCTCGACGGGCTCACGAACTGCAAGCCGCCCTTCAACGTCAGGCCGGTAACCGAAGCCTGCAGCGGATTCACGCAGGTGGTGCAGAAGCCCGCAATCAGCCGGTTGAAGCGCTCGGTCAGAGGCGACTCGTAATCGTAGCGTACGCCCAGATTCACAGTCAGCTTGTTGTTTACGCGCCAGTCATCCTCGAAATAAGGCGCCATGTAGATTTGCTGCGTGGCGTAAGCGATGGCGACGTTGTAGTTGGTCGAGGAGAAGCTGCCCAGCAGCATGGAAGCAAGCGAATCGCCCGAGCCGGCGCCGCTGCTAACCGGAGCCGAGCCGGCGCCATAGAGGACCGAGTTCGACTGCGTGAAACGGCGGTCGAAGTTAAAGCCCGGAGTGCCGGAACCATTGCCGAACCCGCTCATCGGGTTCTGCACGTTGTAGCGCAGCAGGTCGCCTTGGAAACCTGCACGGAGCGAGTGACGTCCCCATTGCTTGGCCACAGTCTCGTCGAGCGAACTGAGAACGGAATTGCTGATCTGGCCGCCGGCTCCGGGCGCCAGGCTCGAATAGCCGTCGCTTGACGATTCGCCGGGGAAACTGTTGTAGGGCAGGCCTGTTGTGTTAATTGACACGCTGGTCAGACTGAAGCCCTGGGCACCCGGGTAGATGAGGCCGAAGGGGTGCTCGGTAAGGCCAAAGCGCGAGTCCAGCACCAGGCTCGATGAGAACTGGTGAGTCTCGTCCATGCTGCCGCCGCGGGTGTTGCGGTAGACCGAATAGCCGTACCCGTTCGGCCCGATGCCCTTGGAGAAGCCTTCCAGCGGAAAGCTCTGCGTCAGTCCGGAGCGGAATCCGATCACGCTCAGCTTGTCGAGCTGGCCGAGTGCAAAGTCGAATCGGCCAATGAAGGAGGGATAGGAACTCGGATAGGAGGTCTGCGCAGAGACGTAGTTGGGCTGGGAGGCCGAACTGGCAGCCGTGGACCCCTGGACGTTCGGGGCTGGGATGTAGGCCGCCAGGGCTGCGCCGGTGGCGTTGAGGGCCGAGGTTCCTGCCACGGGAGCACCGAAGCTCGTGACCGTGCAGGTGGGGCCTGAGCCTGTGCACGTGTACCCAGCGGTGCCAAAGGTGGACGCAACGATGTTGTTATTCAGGAAGAACTCGGTGCGGTTGCTGTTCGCATCCACCGGCGAGTTCGGAACAAACAGTTGAACGCCCCCGGTCGAGGCGCAGAAGCCGGACGAGTTGAAGCCGTTGGGGCACAGGCCCGAAAAATCGCCGGTCAATTCCGCCGCCGTGGCCACGCGCGTACTGAAAGTCTGCGGGGTGTGTGTGGCGTAGCGCTCAGCCGAGAACATGAAGAAGACCTTGTCGCGCCCGTTGTAGAGTTTGGGCAGCACCACCGGCCCATCCAGCACAAGTCCGGTCTGGTTTACCTGGTTGTTGGGGCGTGCTAAGTGATTCGCGACATTCTGGTAGTAATTTGCGTCTAGATAAGTGTTCTGAAAAGCGTAGTAGGCGGCGCCGTGCAGGCTGTTCGTGCCGTTCTTGACGACGACGTTGGTCACTACGCCATTGCCGTGTCCGAACTGCGCGTCGAAGATGCCGTTTTCAACCTTGGTTTCCTGCACTGCATCGGGCGAAGGAGTGAAATCAAGATAGCTGGCGCCCGAAAAGCGCTCCGGCGCGTCGTCGGGGATGCCATCCAGTGTCAGCCGGTTGTGTCCGGAGTTGCCGTCTACGGTAACTTGCACCGCGACGCCGCTGTAGGGATTGGTGAACTGGCTCGCCTTGCCGTTGAAGTAACCGCCGGAGGCGGTGTCCACCACTCCGGGCGCCATGGTCACCATGACATAGGGATTGCGTCCATTGTTGGGCAGGTCGGCCACTTCCTGACTATCCAGGGTCGTGGCAACCGTCGCCGAGCTGGTGTCCATCAACGACGCTGTCTCTGAGACGACCTCGATCGTCTGGTTGACACTGCCTGGCGAGAGGCTGAAATCGATCTGAACGACTTGTCCGGCGGTCAAAATGATGTTGGTTTTCGTCTCCGTCTTGAAACCTTTGGCCGTTACCGACACTCTGTAGGTACCCGGAGATAGGGTGGGCATGGAGTATGCGCCGATAGCGCTGGTGGTCACTACCGTTTGAAATTGCGTGCTGCCTTCCACGGCCGTTACCTGCGCGCCAGG
>PLST01000379.1 GCA_003164255.1 Acidobacteriaceae bacterium
GCCGAAACCGGTGGCACACACAACGCCGTCTGCCTCAAAGGAAGTTTGGGCCGACGACGCGCAAAGCGACCACCCGGTTTTGCATCGTAAGCATAACTCCGGCGATGCCTCAGGGTCAGATAGCGACAAAGGTGGCTCTTCAGGACAGGCGCCCGATCCCGACAGGCCTACACTTCACAAAAAAGACTCAGGCAACAGCAGCACCGATTCGGGCACGGCGACGGGAGATTCCAGTACTCCCTCGGACCCGGATCGCCCCACGCTGCACAAGAAAGCCTCTGACGACGACTCTGCCAGTTCAAGTGGTTCGACCGAACCCGATCGGCCAAGATTGAAGAAAAAGAGCCAGTCGACGGAGGATGTGGCCTACGTGGACTCTGTGAGCACGCTGAGCGATCCTGACCGGCCAACGCTGAAGCGGGGCAAATCTACAGAGAGTGGCCCCGGTATTGGGCCCACATTGATGGGGCTGCCCCCTGACATGCGCCAGGTTGTCGCCGTATCCGACGCGAAGAGCCGTCCGGAGCATCTGTGGAGCTATAGCTGGGCCAGTCCAGACGATGAAGCCAAAATGAAGGCCAGCATTGAGGATCTGGCGCGGAGCGCTCTTGGCCTTACACCACCCGCACCTGCGCCCGCACCAGCTCACAAAACGACCACGTCCGCGAAGAAGAAGGCCAATCCTGCTGCTCCTCCTGCTCCGGCGCCCTTGCTGGACGAGCAGTTCAGGGTCTTCGAACTGGCCTATGGCTCAGGAGCGACCATGGTGCTTTCGGCGCACACGGACGGCACCGGCGCCAAGGAGAAGTTTGTGACACTTGTGGCCCAACCGGACCTTTACGGGAATGTGCTGGTGCTGGTGAAGAATGTAACCGATGCGGCGCACCTGGACGACAAGCCGCGTATGCGACTGGTTGACGCAGTAGATGCGATGGCCGACAACCGTGGCGAATTGTTGTTCGAACTCCGGGGCGAAACCCAGCGCCAATTCGCGCTTTACCGCGTTCTGCGCGGACAGGCCGACAGACTTTTTGCTACGGGGCCTGGGGGAATTGAGACTGCCCCCGCCACAAATGAATGAACGGGCGCCTCTCACACCAGCCGCAAAAGGCCAGCAATCAACGAAATCGCCTGCGAACGTTATCCACGCCAGAGGCCGGTAAAGTTAACAAAAGGCTCTACATCTTTAGTTACCTAAGCTGCAGCTTCATATGCAGTTTTGATCATTCCCCTGGACAGTTCCTCCTATACAATCGAGCTGAGGGGTGTAAGTCTACCCTCCGCGAGGTTCTTCCCCAAACATGGCAACAGTAACAGCCGTCTCTTCCCACGAAGTCCTAACTGACACAACAAGCGAACCAATTCAAACGGATTCCGGCACCCGAGCCGCAGTTGCGGCCCACGCTGTTCCTGCGCGGCAGGAGATCAAGATGGGCCGTGCAGCGACCGCGGGTGAGGGCATCAACTGGCTCACGCTGTCGTTCATGGTCCTGTTTCATGCTGGCGCGCTTGCCGCATTGTTCCTGTTCAGCTGGCAACGCTTTGCGGTGATGGCCGTGCTCTACGTCCTTGCCATCAACGTCGGCATTGGCATGTGCTATCACCGCCTGCTCACGCATCGCGGATATCACACGCCGAAGTGGGTCGAATACATCATGTCGGTCTGCGCCACGCTGTCGCTTGAGGGGGGGCCGATCTTCTGGGTCTCGACACATCGCGTTCATCACCAATTAAGCGACCAGGAAGGCGACCCGCACACTCCGCGTGAAGGCGGTTGGTGGGCGCATGCGGGATGGGTTCTTTTTGGCGCCGCTTTGCATGCACAGACCGAGACTTTGTACCGTTACTCGCCTGACCTCCGGCGCGACCGCTTCCACGTCTGGCTCAGCGAGTATCACTGGGTTCCCATCACTGCAAGCGCTGTGCTGCTGTTCGCCGGTGGATGGATCTGGGGCGGACTGTTGAATGGCATTGCCATGGTGTTGTGGGGTGTTCTGCTGCGCGTAACCCTGGGCCTGCACGCTACCTGGCTTGTGAATTCGGCAACGCATCTATGGGGCAGCCGCCGCTTTGAAACGCGCGACGATTCGCGCAATAGCTGGTGGGTTGCGCTGTTGACAGGTGGCGAGGGCTGGCATAATAACCACCACGCTCATCCCGTCTCGGCACGTCACGGCCTGGCGTGGTACGAGATCGACCCCAACTTCTGGGGCATCTGGCTGCTCTCGAAAATTGGTCTGGCAAAGAAGATTCAGGTGGCCAAATTCGATCCAGCGAATCCTAAACCCGCTGGTCTGTAGCAAAACGAGCAAATGCGGCCTGCCCCAACTGGGGCAGGCCGCATTTCTTTTGCACATGACTTTGGATGGATTGTTACTTGCGGAGTTTTGCCTTTAGCCAGAGGGTTCCAAAGGTCGGCAGCGCAATAAGAAGAACGAGAACTCCGGCAGGAAACCCGATATAGAGGTAGGTGTCGGCGAAGTCGATTTTGTGGGCGCTTGCAGCATTCCAAATGAGAAATCCGAAGATGGCAATGCACGTGGTGGCGAAAAAAGTGAAAAACGCGGCCGCAAACGACAGCAACAGGCTGGTGAACAAGCCAAATCCCTCGAGTGGGAAGCCAAGTACCTTGCCGCCGCCCGGGCGCGCGGGTTGGATGGATTGCGTCATTTTCGCGGCCTCCTTCGACTAGAATAAAGCTTCATGGCCAGCACTGCACAAATCGAACTCTGGCACGCAGAGAAGGTCGCGACCCAAGTGACCGTACTTGAGGCGGCCAACGGGATTCACTATGGAGCGTGGGGCGAAACGCGCATCTCCGACTCCGACCTGGAGCAACTGGTCGGCGCCGTGCCCGCAACGATGTCACCCGCTCTTGAGAAACGCGCTTATTACTTTGTGCCATTGGCACTTGCCGAAACCGGCGACATCATGATTGCGCCGGCTTATACGGTGGACCTGGGCGATCGAGCCATCTGCCATCGCAATGCAGTTTTTGGCACCACCGAGGCGGTATTTCTTTCCACGCGACTGGTGGAAGACCGATTCGGAATGGCCTTTGAGTTCTTCATCAACGTGGCGCACAACTTTGTTGAGGCAGCGGGTGTGCCGGAGAGTTTTTCAACGCTCGTCTGGTCGCAGGCAGAGGCACAGGTCCG
>PLST01000545.1 GCA_003164255.1 Acidobacteriaceae bacterium
GATTATCTGTAGATTGGAGAAATGCTAAATACCACGAAAAAAACGGGTAATAGCACGAAAGTGTTACGTTTCCGACGCGAGAGTCGTACGCCTGCCAGGCGAAGGTAATCACGGAAAAGACTCTAAAGGTACCTATTTCAGACGCTCGTCGAGGAACCGCTTGAGGGCAACTGCGTTGTTGTGTTCGCTATCGTGGGCGGCGTAGACGAGGGTGACGGTGCCTTTGCGCGCCGCCTCCAGAATGGGCCCCCCAGGCGGCCGGGGATTGCTCAAGTTCGGCGAAGTAGAGCCGGCGGAACTCGTTCCACTGCGTAGGGTTATTGGGAAGCGCTTGCGAAGGTCGTTGCTCTTAGAGGCATCCTTTTGCCAGGCCTCGAGTCCCAGAGCGACCTTGGGTACGCTCCTTGGCCACAAGCGGTCGACCAGGGTTCGTACGCCGTCTTCGCTGGAAGCAGGTTCGTAAGCTCGCTTGATCTCAATCAGGATTTTTCCTCTCGGTTAAACGGGCTGAGGAACGGACCCCTTGTGCACCTCGATCGATATACATGGGGTTGGCAACCTTGGTTCCCGCGGCGAGGTTTGAGGTCGCATCCACGATCTCAGGCGCTCTCGATCAACGCGCTCAGCCCTTTCATGTCCTTCACGACGATCTGGCGCGCATCCACCTCGAGCAGGCCCTCGGCCTGCAGGCGCATCAGGTTGCGGCTGATGAGCTCGCGCACGGTGCCGAGCTGGCTGGCAAGCTCCTGGTGCGTAGCCGGAAGCTGAAACTCGATGCCCCGTTCTGTCTTTTTGCCTTCAGTTTGCGCTAGTTTGAGCAGCGCTGAGATCAGGCGCTGGCGAATGGTGGTGAACGACAGCTCCTCTATGATCCCGACCAGGCGGCGCAGGCGGCCTCCCACGACGGTGAGAACCTTGAGGGCGACCTCAGGATGCTCCAGGCAGTAGGCGTGAAAGTCGCGCCGGGAGATGAACGCGATTTCAGTGTCCTCGACAGCCATCGCCGAGGCAGGATAGGGGCCACCGTCAAACACGGGAAGCTCGGCAACGGATTCACCGGGACCGTTCAGAGCAAGCACCTGTTCGCGGCCACCCACGGAGGTTTTGAAAATGCGCACCTTGCCCTGGGCGATGATGTGCAGTCCGGCACAGGGTTCACCTTCAGAGAAGAGGAGCTCGCCTTCACTCAGATGTTTGCGAACCGTGCGCGCGGCGAGCAACTGCAGTTCCTGCTGTGAGAGGTTTGAGAGCAGGGCGGTCCTTTCAAGAACACCGGCGAGTTCAATGCGCTGCGGGCTCACGTGGGGATTCTAGCAGTAAGGGACTTTTGTCACAGCCGGAGTGGGCTGCAGGGGAATAAGCTGAGAACTGGTTGCATAAATCGGGTTTTGAAACGGCACGGCTTTACGGGTTACGGAAAAACTCCATCGACGAAGTGGTTTGTATCAGGGCACGAGTTTACTCGTGCCGCAAAAGCCGCAAAATCAACGTCGGGCTTCACAGGTTGCGGAAAAACTCCATCGACGAAGTGGTCTGTATCAGGGCACGAGTTTACTCGTGCCGCAAAAGCCGCAGAACAGGCGTCGGGCTTCAGCCCCTGCTGGTTTCGTTTGACCGCAAATGCTTTTTTCCGCAGCCTCTTTAGCCCCTGCCGGGTGCCCCCGGTCCCTCGCCTCTGGGGACCGGGGAATAAACCCAGCGAATACCGAAAGTTTTGTGTCAGGGCACGGCTTTACTCGTGCCGCAAAAGGCGCATAAAACCCTGGGGCTTTAGCCCCTGAGGGATGAGGATGTAGATGGCGGTACAGATTGGCGCAAAGCCCGACAGCGGATTCGATAACCCGATTGGCATGCTCGTTGACTGCCATCGGAGGATCGAGCGATTCCTGCAGATTTTGTGCGTAGTCGCCGAGCGGGCGCATGGCAGAAAGCTGGCGGACGGCGAGAAGATGGCCGTAGAAGATGCGCTGCGCTACTTCCGCACCGGTGGACGCAGACACACGGCCGATGAAGAAGAGTCATTGTTTCCGAGGCTTCGCGCGGCAGAAGGCGCTTGCGGGCTGGAAGAGTTGAACGGGCTTGAGAGCGATCACGACCAGGCCGACGAAATGCACGCGGCGGTGGACGCGCTTTACACAAAATGGATTGCGACGGGCGGCCTGGACTCCGATGACCCCTTGGAGATGGAGCGGCTGTTGAGTTCGACGCGGCGGCTAAAGCTGCTGTATGAGGCCCACATCAAGGTGGAAGAGGGCTCCGTGTTTCCTCGCGCGGCCGAAACTTTGGACAAGGGCACGATTGCCGAGATCGGCCGGGAATTTGCCGAAAGGCGCCGATGATTCTGACGCATGGAGGAGGATTAGCCGCTCAAATCGGACCAAAGCGCACGGTGGGTAGCGAAAGTTGCATGTGCAGGGGGCGTTCTGTGTTCATTCCCGAGTTGATTTGCGAGGTCGGGAGATTTATTCTTCATCTCTCGACCGGATGAATACGGCTCCTCTGTCCGATGCGGGGGAGCCAGTGTTTTTGAAGGTCAATTTCTCGAGTTCGATTGACTCCACTGGTACCTGCGGAGACTGAAGCATGGCTCTACAACAAGCGACCTCCGCGCATAGCGCGGCCAACCGAGTTCAACCGCGACCGGTAATGCTGAACGGACGCACACTGGAACCCAATCGCGGCATTCCGCTCAATCTTGACTGGGTAGACCAGGTGCGCGTCAACACCAGCGCTGTCGAGCGCCGGGCAGCAACGCACGTCACGCGCCGCACGGTGAAGAAAGACAACCAGGCAGCGTGGTTGCTCCGCGCAATCGCATGCATGGACCTGACCACGCTGAGCGGAGACGACTCCGCCGACCGCGTGCGCCGTCTCTGCGCCAAGGCCCGCAATCCATTGCAGCGGCACATTGTTGATGGCCTCGGCATTGAAGAACTGCATCTGACCGTCGGCGCAGTGTGCGTGTATCACGCCTTTGTTGAAACGGCGGTCAAGGCGCTTGAGGGGTCGGGCATTCCGGTGGCCGCCGTGTCAACGGGATTTCCCGCGGGTCTTTCGCCGCTGGCAGAGCGCGTGGACGAGATTCGCCGCTCAGTGGAAGCAGGCGCAAGCGAAATCGACATCGTGATTACGCGGGCACACGTGTTCAATGGCGACTGGCAAGCGCTTTACGACGAAATTGCGGCGTTCAAACAGGCCTGCGGACCCGCGCACATGAAGACGATCCTGGGCACAGGCGACCTGATGACGCTGCGCAACGTGGCCCGGGCAAGCTGGGTGGCGATGATGGCGGGCGCGGACTTCATCAAGACATCCACGGGCAAGGAAGCGGTGAACGCAACGCTGCCGGTTTCGCTCACAATGATCAGGTGCCTTCGCGACTATAGCGAGCGCACAGGGATGGCGGTCGGCTTCAAGCCGGCAGGCGGCATTCGAACCGCAAAGCAGGCGCTGGACTGGCTGGCGCTGATGAAGGANNGAACATTATTTGACCGGCCGTTATTCAGCGGCGTATCGCCACCCGATTGCCTAGCTCTGGTTGCGAAGAGGAATTCAGAAGGAGACCGTGTGAGCATAGCGGAAAAGTTCTACACCATGGAGTACGGAGCCGCGCCGGAAGATCCGAAAGAAGCGGTGCAATGGCTGGAGAGGCACCATCGCCGGTTTGAGGAGTTCATCGGCGGCGCATGGGTGAAGCCGCTGAGCGGCGAGTACCAGACCA
>PLST01000611.1:0-5748 GCA_003164255.1 Acidobacteriaceae bacterium
TCGTAGTTGTACTTGAGCAGGGCGCAGACGTGGTCGATGTCGATTTCTTTCTCGGGTACCAGGATGACGTGGGCGCCGCCGGCAACACCGGAGGCGTAGGCGATCCAGCCGGCGTCCCGGCCCATGACTTCAATGACCACAACCCGGTTGTGCGAGTCGGCTGTGGTGTGGATGCGGTCGACGGCTTCAGTGGCAATCATGACTGCGGTGTCGAAACCGAAGGTCTGATCGGTGCCGCTGATGTCGTTGTCAATCGTCTTGGGAACGCCGACGGAAGGAACGCCGTGCTCGCTAAGGAACAGAGTGACGGATTGTGTATCGTCGCCGCCCAGTGCGATGAGAGCGTCAATTTTGTTGAGCTTGAGAACTTCCTGCACCTTCTCAATGCCACCGGGAATCTTTTTGACGTTGGTGCGCGAGGAGTGAAGGATGGTGCCGCCCTTCAGCTGAATGCCGTCGATGTTTTCGAGGGTGAGCGGAATGAAGTTGTTGTCGAGCACGCCCCGCCAGCCGTTCAGGAAGCCGATGAACTCGTCCCCGTAGTGGTTGATTCCCTTCTTAACCGCAGCGTAAATCACAGCATTCAATCCGGGGCAATCGCCACCGCCGGTCAACAGTGCTACTCGCATCGCAAAATCTCCTCATAAAATCGCGCGGCCACGCGGGCCGAGCCGGGAACGTGCTTTCAAACCGGCGTTCACTACAAGGAACTGTCCGGTTTCGACGCCTTAACCAGTGTACTCCAGTGTTGTAAAGAGAAATCGTGATGGTGAGCACGGAAGAACAGGGACCGAGGGAACAAGAGAACGAGGGAATGGAGAATCGGGAACGGGGGGTTAGGTGCCGAGGGACATTCCACGGCTTTCTGCTTCCCTGGGTCCCTTGTTCCCTCGGTCCCTTGGTCCCTGTCTTTCGACATTTCTTTGTTGGGGTGGAGCGGGGGACAGTGGTTCAATAAGAGGTATGCCAGGAATTGGAGCACTGCTGCTGCTGGCGTTTATCAGTCTGGTCGTGATCGTGCTGCTGGTGCTGCTGCAGCTGACGCGGCTGGGATTCCTGATTCGCACATCGATCCCTGACAGGCCGCGGCGCCGCATGTTCATTGCCTCTGTGGCGTTCTTGATCACCTTCGTAGGGGTGCGAATCCTGGTGCACCGGATTGTGAACCACGAGGGGCGCTTCCAGTGGGTGGTGGTGCGCGGCATGCACATTCACCACCTGGTCTGGGGAATCTTGATTTTGCTGCTGGTGGGCTACGGCTGGCTGATGGACCTGGGCCGGTCGCACTCCCCCACATCCATCTTTTTCAGCCGGTTAATGGCCGTGGGCTACGGCGTAGGCGCAGCGCTTACGCTAGATGAATTCGCCCTGTGGCTCAACCTGGAGCCGGACGCCTACTGGTCGCGGGAAGGACGGCTGAGCATCGACGCCGTCATCCTGTTCGGCAGTCTGCTGGCGGTGGGGGCCTGGGGAGCCCCGTTCTTCAAGGCGCTTCAGGAACTCGGCCGCAAAGGCCTGCTGGTGGGCATGTTTCTGGGAAGAACGGCCTGGGCGCCTATTCGCTACGTGAGGTTGCTTCGTCCTCATAAAGCTCGGCAATTACCGCCGCGTATCGTTCCGTAAGAACGCGCCGCTTGAGCTTCATTGAGGGCGTCANNGCGAGCGTGCCGTTGACCTCGCGCACAATGTCGCTGTAGAGGGCAACGATGCGGCTGTCAGACACCAGGTTGGCACGCGACTGGTGGTGGATCCCGCGATGGCGGGCCCACTCCTCGAGCGCGACGAAATTGGGTGAAATCAACGCTGAGATGTATTTGTGCTTGTCGCCGACCAGCGCAGCCTGGGCGACAAGCACATTGTTCTTGAGCTTGTTTTCAATGGGCTGAGGCGCCACCAGCTTGCCGCCCGAGGTCTTGAGCAGTTCTTTCTTGCGATCGGTAATAAACAGGAAGCCGTCCGCATCAATATGTGCGATGTCGCCGGTCTTGAACCAGCCATCGCTATCGAAGCACTCGGCATTTGCCTCAGGTTTATGCCAGTAGCCGGAAAAAACCGAGGGACCACGCACAAGCAGTTCGCCGTCGTCGGCCAGTTTGAGCTCGATATTCGGCAGAGGGTAACCGGCAGCGCCCATGCGGTGCCTGACAGGCGTATTGAGCGAGATGACAGGCGAGGTTTCCGTAAGGCCGTAGCCTTCCCAGAGCGCGATGCCGGCAGCTGCAAACCAGCGTGCCGTGTCGATCCCGAGAGGCGCACCGCCACTAACGAAAATGCGGACGCGGCCGCCAAATGCCTCGCGCACCTTGGAGTAGACCAGCTTCGAAGCGAGCTTCCACGCAACGGATGAGGGCTTGCGGCCGTCGTAAACCGTATCGCAATGGCGCGCGCCCAGGCCGATGGCCCAGGCCAGCATGCGTTTTTTCACGGGCGAGGCCGCCGATCGTTGCTCCACCGCCTGGCGGATTTTTTCGTACACGCGCGGCACGCCCACAATCACCGTAGGCCGAATCTCCTTCATGGCCTGTGGCAGCTTGTCGAACTGCGAGCAGTAGGCCACCTGTGCGCCGGAATAAAACATGACGTAATCGAGGGCGCGTGCGGTCACGTGCGAGAGCGGCAGGAAGGAGATACAAGCGTCGGACACGTTGAAGTTGAAATCGGCAGCAGCGAAGCTCTGGTTTGCGCCAAAGTTGCCGTGCGTGAGCGCCACTCCCTTCGGCTCGCCAGTGGTGCCCGAGGTGTAGATGAGCGTGGCCAGGTCTTTCGGCTCCACTGAGGCAACCAAAGCGTCAAAGATGGGGTCGCGCTGCGAGCCGCGATCGTCTGCCCCGGCCAGCAGTGAGCTGAAGGCGATGGCGCCGTCGGGCGCTGGAGCATCCATGATCACGATGCGCTCAAGCCTGGTCATGGCCAGCACGGAGTTGAGCTTGTCAAACTGTTGGCGCGTTGAAACCACGGCAATGCGGCAGTCCGCATCGTTCAGCAGAGCCGCGATCTGCTCGCCTGTGAGCGTGGGATAAATGGGCACATCGGCCGCACCAATGGCCAGTGCCGCAAAGTCTGTGATGGCCCACTCCCAGCGGTTTTCAGCGATGAGTGCGATGCGGTCGCCCTTCTTTGCTCCCCAGCCCAGAAAAGCCTGCCCAAGCGCGCGTACGCGCTGATAAATCTGGTCTGAAGAAATCGGCTGCCATTGCCCGAACTCGTCCTGCCACAGGATGGCGCGTGGATTGGCGGCACTGGCTACGCGGCGAAAAAGGTCGTTGACGGTGGAGATGGGAGCGATGGTTGTCATTTTCTGCTGCCGGGCGCGGAATCGTGCACTTCCGGCCAGTGGAGAGTGTATCAGCGTAGAGGGGACGGGGAGCAAACCGGCGCGGAGGCTCTAGTTTCTAACCAGATTCCCTCAAAGGCCAGAATTGTATTTTTATGCAGTCCTGGTGTATATTTATACGGGTGCGGTTGCCGAGTTGCGGCCCGCACCTTTCACTTTTAGCAGGGGAAAGCAATGAAGACGCAAAGGCTGGATGCGATACGCGAGGTGCTGGCAAAGTCCATGGTTGCCAACCAGGACGAGCTGCGGCGCAAGCTGCGACGACGCGGCATCGAGGTAACGCAGGCCACGCTCTCAAGAGACATTCACGAGCTGAGGCTCTCCAAGGGCCCCAGCGGATACTCGCTTCCGAACGGACATCGCGGAACCAACGCTGCGCCGGTGGAGGAAGACGACAGTCCACCGTCGGTTGCGGAGATGATTGAGAGTTTTGGGTTGCGCGTTCGGCATGCGATGAACCAGGTGGTTGTGAGGACGGTGATGGGTGGAGCCCAGCCGTTGGCCGCGGCCCTGGATTATGAGGAATGGCCCGAAGTGGTGGGCACCGTGGCCGGCGACGATACGGTTCTGGTGATCTGCCCTGACGTACGGCGGGCAGCGGACGTAGAGCAACAGTTAAGGACGATGCTGGAGTCATGAAAGAGATAGTGCAAACCGGACTGATCGGAGTTACGGGCTACGCGGGCGCAGAGTTGGCGAGGTTGCTGTTGCACCATCCGCGCTTGAAGGGCAAACCTCCCGTGTTTGCCGGACGCGTGGACGCCAAAGACGCCGCGCGTGGTGGAGTGCCTCTGGGCGAAATACATCCCGAGCTGGTTGACAGCAAGGGCAGCGGCAGCCTGAAACAGGAGCCGTTTTCGTGGGAGCTGCTCAAGGAGCGCGGAGTCGAGGTGCTGTTTCTGGCCACGCCGCACGAGCAGTCGCGCGAGTGGGTTCCGGATGCGCTCGATCGTGGCATCCGCGTGATTGATTTGAGCGGCGCGTGGCGGTTGAATGAAGCATCCAATCGCGCCGTGTACGCGTTTGAGGACGACGGAACGGAGCTGGCGGCGGCGACGCAAGACAGGGCCGTCTACGGCATGCCGGAGTTGCATCGCAAACAGATTGCGAAGGCACTGCTGGTGGCAAATCCGGGTTGCTATGCGACGTCTGTCATTCTGCCCCTCAAGCCGCTGGTGGCTGCCGGGCTGGTGAATCTGGACCATGGAATTGTGGCCGATGCCAAGAGCGGCGTCAGTGGCGCAGGCAAGGCTCCCACGGCGAAGACGCACTTCATGTATGCCGCCGACAATCTCTCGGCCTACGGCGTGTTTGCCCACCGGCACACCGGCGAACTGCTTGAGCAGATTGGCGTGACGGCAGGCGAGATTGTGTTTGCGCCGCACCTGCTGCCGATTCCGCGAGGCATTCTCTCCACCATTTACGTGCACTTCAAAGAGGCGCAAACGCGCGCAAGTGTGGGAGCGCTGTACAAAAAGTTTTTTGCGGAGAGCCCGATGGTGCGCCTCTATGAGAACGGTTTGCCGCAGATTCAGAATTCGGTGCGCACCTGCTACGCAGACATCGGCTTCCACCTGGACGCGAGCGGAAAAAGGGCCGTAATTGTGAGCTGCCTTGATAACTTGTTAAAGGGCGCGTCGTCGCAGGCGGTGCAGAACCTGAACGTGATGCACGGATGGCCGGAATCGGAAGGTCTCGAATGAGTTTCGCCGCGGAGGGTCGCGAATGAAGTATGTAGTCAAACTAGGCGGAGCCGGCCTTGAGAATCCCGAGCTGCTGGATAGCTGCACGCGCGCCATCACCGAACTGGTGCGCGACGGCAACCAGGTCGCCGTGGTGCACGGCGGCGGCGTGCAATTGACCAAAACGCTGAAGGCGCTGGGCAAGCAGAGCGAGTTCATTAACGGCCTGCGCGTAACCGACGCTGAAACGCGCGATGTGGCGCTGATGGTGCTGGCGGGCAAAGTGAATAAAGGTCTCGTTGCTGGCCTGGGCGCGCTGGGCCAGCCTGCCGTTGGTTTTTCGGGCGGCGATGGATTGCTGTTCCGCGCGCGCAAGAAGCGCACCGCTCCCGATCTCGGCTTTGTGGGCGAGATTGCGGCCAGCGACACGCGCTGGCTTGAGGCCGTGTGGCAGTTGAACGGAGTGCCCGTCATCTGCTCGCTTGCGCTCGGCTTTGACGGCGAGTACTACAACGTGAACGCGGACGAGATGGCGGCGGCCTGCGCCATTGCCTGCAATGCGGACGCGCTGGTGTTCCTCACCGATGTGCCCGGCGTGAAAGATGCCAACGGCGCGGTACTCCGATGGCTGAGCATCGATCAAATTGCCGAGATGGCGAAGAGCGCCGTGATTACCGGCGGCATGTTGCCCAAGCTGGCCGCCTGCCGCGAAGCTCTTTTGAACGGCGTGAA
>PLST01000611.1:5784-7532 GCA_003164255.1 Acidobacteriaceae bacterium
GGTGTGCACATCTTCGACGAGAACGGTACGAAGTACCTTGACCTGCTGAGCGGCATCGGCGTGAATGCGCTGGGCTACAACCACCCGGCGATTACGAAGACCATTGCCGAGCAGAGCCAGAAGCTGATCCACACCTCGAACCTCTTCTACCACGAGGGGCAGGCTGAGTTGGCGCTGCGGCTTACCGAACGCAGCGGGCTCGATCGCGCATTCTTTGCAAACACCGGCACCGAGGCATGGGAAGCCGCGTTGAAGCTTGCGCGCGCTCACGCAGGCGTCCTGCGCAGTGAAGGTAAAACGATCGGCACAAAGTTTCTGGCGCTCGAGCAGAGCTTTCACGGCCGCACCTTCGGCGCCATGTCCACCACGTACAAGGACAAATACCGCGAGCCGTTCGCGCCTGTCGTTCCCGGCGTTGAATTCGTCAAGCTGAACGACCTAGCCGATCTGCGCGCGAAGTTTTCAAACGAAGTTTGCGCCATCCTGGTTGAAGCGATCCAGGGCGAGGGCGGCATTCGCCCGCTAACGCAGGAGTTTTTCGCGGAAGCGCGCGCACTGGCCAGCTCAACCGGTGCACTGCTGATCGTGGATGAGATCCAGGCTGGCATGGGGCGCACCGGCAAGTGGTTCGCCTATCAGCACTACGGGATTCAGCCCGATGTGACCACGCTGGCCAAGCCAATCGCAGGCGGCATCCCGCTCGGCGCGGTGCTGTGCACTGAGGAAGTGGCGCGTTCGTTCCATCCCGGCATGCACGGAACAACATTTGGCGGAGGGCCGCTGGCCTGCTCCGTTGCCATTGCCGTNNTTGTGGACGTAAGAGGCAAGGGCTTGATGGTCGCGGCCGAGCTCGATTCCGCCGAACTGGGCAAGCTCACCGTTGCAGAAATGCTCAAGCGGCACATCCTGATCAACTGCACCAGCGACACGGTGCTCAGATTCCTGCCGCCATTCATTCTTGAGCGCGCGCACGTGGATACCGCGATCAAGGCACTCGACGAAATATTCAGCGAATATGCGGCTGGCCAGGGCGCAACCGCATCCGCAGGAGGACACCAACGTGGTTAGCAGAACGATGGAAAGACGTGAAACAGCGATACCGGTGCAGCAAGACCCCGATATTCTTGCGGCGGCAGCGCGGCTGTCAGGAGAGGATCTTTGTTCGATGGCCGATTTGTCGAGCGCCGAGGTGCGCGCGATTCTCAAGCTCGGCCACGATGTAAAGCGCAATCCGCGCGACTACAGGAATGCTCTCGATGCAAAGCAGATGGTGCTGATGTTCGAGAAGGCGAGCCTGCGCACCCGGTTGAGCTTTGAAACGGGCATCAATACGATGGGCGGCAACGCGATTTTTGTCGACCAGACCAACTCGCCGCTTGGCGAGCGCGAATCGATTGCCGACGTGGCGCGCAATGTGGAGCGCTGGGTTGACGTGATTGTGCTGCGCACCTACGCGCACGACACGATTACTGAAATGGCGGCCAACTCGCGCGTGCCGGTGATCAATGCGCTCTCTGATTTCGAGCACCCCTGCCAGGCTCTGGCGGATTTTATGACGCTCGAAGAACATTTCGGATCGGTGGTTGGTCTCAACTTTACCTACGTGGGCGACGGAAATAACGTGTGCCATTCGCTGATGCTTACCGGCGCGCAACTGGGCGCCAACGTCACCATCGGAACGCCGCGCGGCTACTCGCCAGACATCGAGATTGTGACCAAGGCGCGTGAGATTGCCGAGGCCAACGGCT
>PLST01000133.1:0-11628 GCA_003164255.1 Acidobacteriaceae bacterium
ACGTGCGACAATCCAGAGAAATGGCCTCCGTTCGCAAGCCTGTGATCGTACGTAAGTTCTCCCGGGACTGGTGTGCCGGATACGCGGGCGCGGCCTTCGGCCAGGATGCCGCCGAGCTTGAAATCCTCGATCAATCAGGCAAGGTGCTGCGCATCGGCTGGGACCAGATCAAGTGGGTCTGCTACGTGCGGGATTTCCCTTCGCAGACCAGCGACCAGGCCAACCCCGAGCGGCTATTGCAAAAGCGGTTTTCCATCCGCCCACGGACTGCCGGCATCTGGCTGCGCATGACCCTCGGCGACGGAGAAGAGATTGAAGGCCTCGCCGCCAACGACCGTTCGCTGATTGAAGGCGCCGGCCTGCTGATTACGCCGCCGGACACGCGCTCGAACACGCAGCGGATCTATGTCCCGCGGCAGGCCATCGTTTCGCTTGAAGTGGTGAGCTTGATCGGCGTGGCCACGCGGCGGCGCGCTGAAGCGGCAATCCGGGAGAAGGAATTGGAGCTTTTCCCTGCGGAACCTGAGGGCTGAAGCGTCGCGACCTGCGGTGCAGGCTGAATTCGACGCGTGGGAGCGTTGCCCCCGGACACAGCCTTTAGCCCTTCCCCTCACTCTGCTGCAGACGCACCTTGACCAGCCGCTTGATCAGCGCAATCGGCAGTGCCTTGTCTGTCTCGAACCGGACTGTTCCCTTCGACGTGGTGTAGCCTGCAAGTTCTTCCTTACATGCTTCCATCGCCGCCGCAGTGGGAAACAGGCTGCAATGATCTTTGAATGCCGCGTACCACACCAGCACTTTCCCATGCTTGAAGGCCGGCATTTTGTAACTGATGACTTCGGTCGCCTCGCGGGGCAACACCGAGCGGATGGTCGCGCGCATCTTCTTCAGTGCGGCGCGGCCGGGTTCGGGAGCGCTGTCAATATACTCGTNNTACCACTCCACCGTGCGCCGCAGGCCTTCCTTGAAGTCAACCGTGGGCGCATAGTCGAGCAACTTTTTCGCGAGCGCGATATCCGCCAGGGAGTCGCGAATGTCGCCTGTGCGCGCTTCCGCATACACCGGTTCACCCTTGTACCCGATCAGTTCTTTGAGAATCGCAAAGGTCTGGTTCAACGTGCACCGCTCACCTGTTGCAAGGTTCATCATTGCGCCCGCAACCTTCTCTGCCGGGGCCCCCGCTGCCAGCAGGTTGCCCTCCACCACGTTGTCGATATACGTAAAATCGCGGCTTTGCTCGCCGTCGCCAAAGATGGTTACCGGGTCGCCGTTGAGCATCTTGCGGCAAAAAATTGCCAGAACGCCGGAATAGTGCGAAGTGGGATCCTGGAAAGGGCCAAATACGTTGAAGTAGCGCAGGACCACTGTTTCAAGCCCATAAACGCGGTAAAAGGAGCGCAGATAATGTTCTCCGGCCAGCTTGGCAACGGCGTAGGGCGTAATCGGGTTGGGGAGCATGCCCTCATGTTTGGGAAGTTGAGGCGAGTCGCCATAGGCAGCCGATGATCCGGCATAAATCACGCGCCGAACGCCGGCCGCGCGAGCCGCAACCAGCAGGTTCAAGGTCGCATCCACGCAACTGACGTTGGTGGCAACAGGATCGGCCACCGATCGGGGCACGGACGCCAGCGCAGCCTCGTGAAACACAATCTCGACGCCCGCGCACGACTTGGCGCAAACCGCTGGATCGGCAAGGTCTCCCTCGATAAACTCCATCTGCTCAAGGCCGATCAGGTTTTCCCGTCGGCCGGTGATCAGGTTGTCGACGCCCCGAACGGTCTCACCCCGGGCCAAAAGCGCCGCCGCAATCGAGCGGCCGATAAACCCGGCAGCTCCCGTAACCAGATACTTCGCCAATGCGTCCTCCAACTTTAGAAAAAGGGGCCCGAACCAACGTACCCTGTTACTACTCTCGCTAGGATACTATCGACGGCCCGGATCGTTCGAGATCGCGCTTTCTGAATCTCCTTTACAATCTTCACCATTGGCACTGCAAACTTCAGCTGCCTTAACCGGCTGAAGCAAGAAATCGGTACGCGCAACGCAACCAGGGGCCTCACTTCGCCCAAAATCGTCCGCGGCTAATACGCTGCTTGAAAAGGATGCATGTCCTCCTTGAGCCCCAAACCCGTTGCTGTACCGTTGTGGGTTCGGCTATGACGCTCCTGCTCGCCACCTTCGCGGAACCTGAGCACTTTTCCCTCGCGGAAAAGCTGCTCTTCGCGGCAATGGCCGCGGCCTCGGCCTTCATCTTCGGCCGCCGCTTCGCCGCCGTGCTCGGCAAAATTTTCAAGTCAAAAAAAGACCCCAGTTTCCACCTCTTCCCCATTGCTCCGCGCATCCGCGACTTCGTCTGGGAAGTCCTCTTGCAGGCCAAGGTCATCCGGCAGCGACCGCTTCCCGGCCTCGCTCATGCCTTTGTCTTCTGGGCCTTCCTCGCCTTCGCCCTTGTTACCCTCAATCACTGCGCCGCCATTTTCGGTCTTGGCTTTCTCGATCCTGCGGGCGTTCTCGGCCGTTTCTACTTCTGGTTTGCTGCGGTTTTTGCGCTGGCCTGTGCAGTCGGCATCTTCGCGCTTTTTGTCCGCCGCTTTTTCATCCGGCCCAAATGGTTCGGGCAACATCTCTCCTGGGAATCGGGCTTCATCGCCTTGCTCATCTTTGTGTTGATGGCCACCTATCTGGCCTCGTTCTTCGTCTCCAGTGCGGGAGCGCCCGTCCGCGTGCTCTGGTGGGTGCACACCCTCGCCCTGCTCACCTTCCTGCCCATCNNGTCAGCCTTCAGGCGTATTCCTGCGTGGAGTGCGGCCGCTGCACGGAGCATTGCCCCGCTGCCAACACCGGAAAGTTGCTCAACCCCAAGGAAATCGTTCTCGGACTTCGCGACTACTTGAATGACCTCGGTCCCCAATCCGATCAACCTCTGCTCGGCAAATACAACTCGCAGGAAGCTGCTTTCCAGTGCACCACCTGCGGCGCATGCGAATTCCAATGCCCTGTCGGCATTGAGCACGTTCCCATCCTCGTCGGCCTGCGCCGTGGCGCTGTCAACACCGGCGAGTGGCAGGACGATCACGGCTCCAAACTCTTCCTCGCGCTGGAACGCGGGTCAAACTCGCTCGGCATCAGCCCCACAGAGCGTGACAAGTTTATTGAGAAGCAGGAGCTCAAGCTCTTTGACGGGACTCAGGAGTATTGCCTGTGGCTGGGCTGCATGGGCGGCTACGATCCCAAAGGCCGCGAAATCGTCGCTGACTTCGCCCGNNTACCTGGGCACAAGCTACGGCGTCCTCCGCAAGGAAAAATGCACGGGCGATCCCGTCCGCCGTCTTGGCAACGATCTCCTGTTCCAACAACTCGCTGAAGAGAACCTCAAGGCTCTCGCGCAAAATAAAGTCAAGAAAATCGTCTCCATCTGTCCGCACTGCGTCCGCACCATCCAGGAAGACTGGAAGGAATATGGCACGCCACCCGAGATCGAGCACCACAGCGAATTTCTCGCCCGCTTTGCCGACAAGCTGCACCCGGCCCAAAACCAGGAAAAAGTTGTCTTCCACGATCCCTGCTACCTGGGCCGTTACCGCAACGTCTACGAAGAACCGCGCACCATCGCTGCTCTCGCCGGCGAACTGGTGGAAGCCACGCGCAATCACGAGCGCAGCTTTTGTTGCGGAGCCGGCGGCGGGCTCGCTTTCCTGGGAGAAGAATCGGGCGAACGCGTCAGCAACGTGCGCGCTGCGGAACTCGCTGCCACTGGCGCGACGACCATCGCTGCCGCTTGCCCTTTCTGCAACACAATGTTCCGCGACGCGCTCGCGGCCCAGGGAGATTCCGCGCCGCAACTCCTCGACATTGCCCAGATTGCCGCTCGCGGTCTGCCTGCTTCCGGCCCAGACTCCAAAAACATTTAGGGCAGATTCGGAAGTGGTTTAGACCACAGGGCTTTCCCTCGGGGGCTAAAGCCCATTGATTTCATTGGCACTATGCGGCACGGCTGAAGGCGTGCCCTTTCAAAGCCGGTCTACGGTAAATGCAAAAATGCTCTGAGCCCTCAGCATTTAACATTAACGCGAGTCCTTCAACATGAAAATTATCGTCGCCATCAAACAAGTACCAGACCGCGAATCTCAAGTCCGCATCGATGATTCCGGCAAATGGATTGTCGAGTCGGACCTGCAGTACGCGATGAACGAGCCCGACGCCCACGCCCTTGAGGAAGCGCTTCAACTCAAGGAGAAGTCCGGCGGAGGAGGCGAAGTCGTGGTGCTCACGGCGGGACCTGAATCCGCGGGCACCGTCATCCGCGAAGCCCTCGCCAAGGGCGCCGACCGCGCCATACACGTCCTCTGTGACGATCTCGCCACGCGTGATGCTCTCTCCGTAGCTCGCCTGCTGGCTGCCGCCGTAAAAGAAGAGAGTCCCGACCTCCTGCTCGCCGGCCTGCAATCGGAAGATCTCGGCTACGGCCAAACCGGCGTCATCGTCGCTGAGCTCCTCGGCCTGCCCCATGCCACGCTGATTCTCAACGTTGAAAAAACCGACACGGGTGTGCGGGTGAAGCGGGAGCTTGAGGAAGGCTGGTTCCAGTCGATCGAACTACCCACGCCTGCCGTCCTCACCATCCAGTCTGGGGGCAACAAGATCCGCTACGCAACGTTGATGGGCATCAAGCGCGCCAAGACCAAGGAGGTGCGCCAGATTGCCTCATCTTCGCTGGTTTCGGACTCGGCCGCCGTCGTCGTGCTCGACAAAATCTCCCTGCCTACAAAGAAGAAATCCACGCAAATGCTCGCCGGCACTCCCAAGGAAGCCGTAGCGGCTCTGGTTGAAAAGCTCAGACTCGAGGTGCACGTGCTATGAGCGGAATTCTGGTTGTACTCGAACAACGCGCCCACAAATCTCTGGCCCGCATCAACTGGGAAGCCCTCACCGCGGCATTGCGCCTTGGTCCGCCGGCCTCTGTCGCCGCAGTCATTCTCGGTGCGGACACCCAGGCCGCTGCCGCAGAGATCGCAGCCAAAGCGCCATCACGGGTCATCTCGGTGCAACACCCGTTGCTCACTCCCTACACGGCGGACGGAACCCTCGCGGCTTTGCAACAACTCATCCAGTTCGAAAACCCGGACTTCGTGGTTTTTCCCCACACTTACCAGGTCCGCGACTACGCTCCCGCGCTTGCTACCCGCTTCGGCCAGGTGCTCCTCAGCGACGTTACCGCCATCGCCGAAGGCCCGGTCTTCACGCGCCAAATCATGCAGGGCCGACTCAACGGGAGCTACCGGCACACGGGCTCAGGTGCTTGTTTCCTTTCTGTGCAGGCTGGCGCTTTCCCCGCAGAGTTGCCTGAGCCCCGCACTGCAGTCATCGAACAATTCTCGCCGCCCATCGATGCCGCCCAGATCCGCACCACCCCGGGTGAGCCGTACCGNNCTCGGCGCGGAGCTTGCAGCATCGCGCCCCATCTGCGACAACGGCTGGTTGCCCATGGAGCGCCAGGTGGGCAGCTCCGGCCAAACGGTCGCGCCCAAACTCTATATCGCCGCGGGCATCTCGGGCGCCATTCAGCACCTGGTCGGGATGAAGGGTTCGCAATGCATCGTCGCCATCAACAAGGACCCGGATGCACCCATCTTTGAAGTAGCCGACTACGGCATCGTCGGCGACCTGATGGAAGTTGTCCCGGCGTTGACCGCAGCCGTGAAGGCCGCGAAACAATAACGGAAAGCAATCCGGCGCGTGGCCGTCGCCTTGACCCGCATGCGGTTATTTGCGTGCGCATACCTCTACGCGCTATCGTTCGTTGTTTGCTGCAACTTCGCAATTGCCGGGGGGCAACCGCATGATCCTTCCAGAGACCTATCAAACCGCACTCTTTCTCATGATCTTGAGCATGCTCTGTTGGGGATCGTGGGCGAATACGCTCAAGCTTTGCCCCGGTTTCCGCTTCCAGCTTTTCTATTGGGACTACGCCATCGGCCTCGCTGCTGCGACCGTCGTCTGGGGCCTCACGGCTGGAAGCCTCGGCCACTCCGGGCCCGCGTTTTTTACCGATGTGAGCAACGCTCCGCTCAACGCCATCCTCTTCGCCATCGGCGGAGGAGTCGTCTTCAACATCGCCAATCTGCTGCTGGTGGCCGCGATCGATGTGGCCGGACTCGCCGTGGCCTTCCCCGTCGGCATCGGCCTGGCTCTTGTGGTTGGCGCTGTTTCGAGCTACATCTTCTCGCCCGCCGCCAATCCGCTTTACCTTTTTGGCGGAGTCGCCCTGGTCGTCGTCGCCATTGTGCTCGACGCGGCCGCCTATCGCAAACGCGAAGCCACCGCTAAGGCAACCACCACGCGCGGCATCGTCCTCTCGCTCGTCGCCGGCCTTCTGATGGGCGGCTGGTACCCCATCGCCACCCACGGACTGGGCAACGCTGCACACTCGGGTCCCGGACCCTATGCCATTGCCTTCTACTTTGCCATCGGCGTGCTGCTCTCCACCATTCCCGCCAATCTTCTGCTGATGGCCAAGCCGCTCGACGGCAAGCCGCCCGTCGATGGCTCCGGCTACTGGCGCGCGCCGTTCGGTTGGCACCTCGCTGGCATCGCTGGCGGAGCCATCTGGTGCGTTGGCGGCGTTGCCAACTTCGTCGCCTCGGTCGCGCATTTGGCCAAGCCGATTGGCCCCGCCGTCAGCTACTCCATTGGCCAGGGAGCCACCATGGTCTCCGCCTGTTGGGGCGTCTTCGTCTGGCGCGAATTCGCGGGTGCGCCGCGCTCCGCAAAAATCCTTTTGTTTTTCATGTTCGTNNAAACCCATCGTCGTCGTCGGCAGCATCAACATGGACCTGGTGGCCCATACCCGCCAGATCCCCGTTCCGGGACAAACCGTCATCGGCACCGCGTTTGACACGACCCCCGGCGGCAAAGGAGCCAATCAGGCCGTTGCTGCCGCGCGCCTCGGCTACTCCGTTCACATGGTCGGCGCTGTTGGTGAAGATGTCTTCGGCCAGGCGTTGCTTGACAATCTCGCCAAGGCAGGCGTCGACACCACAGCCGTCGCGCGTGTCGCCGGACCTTCCGGCGTTGCCCCAATTCTCATCGACGAGAAGGGCCAGAACAGCATCGTCGTCGTTCCCGGCGCAAACGCAAAAGTCGATGCTGCTGCGGTCGATCGTCAATCAGCGCTCATCCGGTCGGCCGGTATGGTTCTCTGCCAGCTTGAGCTGCCCATCGCCACCGTTAGCCATCTCCTAGCACTCTGCGCAGAGGCCGGCGTGCCCGCGGTGCTTGACCCCGCTCCTGCCGCGCTGCTTCCGGACGCCGTCTTTCGCCAGGTTTCCTGGTTCACGCCCAATGAAACTGAGGCCGCTTTCTATCTCGCGGCCAACCTTGCCCCTGAGGAAGCCGCGAAGCACCTCCTCGAAAAAGGGCTCAAAGGCGTAGTCCTCAAGCGCGGCGGCGACGGCGCCTTTGTGGCTGTCGCGGGGGGCAGGGCCGACTGGGTCAAGCCGTTCCGCGTTCAGGCCGTCGATACCGTCGGCGCTGGCGACTGCTTCAACGGCGCCTTCGCCGTCGCGCTGCTTGAAGGCAACGATCCATTCGCCGCCGCGCGCTTTGCCGCCGCCGCCGCCGCCATCTCCGTCACCCGTGCCGGCGCTCAAGCTTCAATGCCCACCCGCGCTGAGGTGGACGCTTTTCTCGCTGCGCACAAATAGGCCCACGCGGCCGCGACTTCGCTTGACCTTTGAACTGCGCGAAACAGAAGGCCGGCGCACCAAAGAAAGGAACTGGTTCAAATGCTCCGCATCTTCAGCCCCCGCATCGTGAGTGTTGCCCTTCTGGCATGCGCCGTCGCCGTCGCAGCCGTTGCACAGGACACGCAATACCCACCCCAGGGCCAGCAAATCCCTGCGCCTGACTGCACCTTCCAGTACCACGCCTGGGGCAGCATTCCGCAGCTTGGCTGCGCTCCCTACGCGCACGAGCGCTGGCTCCTCGATCTCGAGCATTGGCGCAGCGAGCGCCGCATTCGCACCGCCTTCGATCCCTCGCGCTACGCATTGCCTGCTTTCCAATGGACCCAATCCAGTTTCATGCAGCCACAGATGATGGTGCAGGACCGCTACTTCTACGACCCCGTCGCGGGGCGCTACACCGTCGACCGCTATCTCGACGATCTTGAAAAACGCTACGGCGGCATTGATGCCGTTCTCATCTGGTCAACTTATCCCAACATGGGTATCGACGACCGCAACCAGCTCCAGATGGTCGAGTCCATGCCCGGTGGCGTTGAAGGCGTTCGCCAGATGGTCGCCGATTTCCACCGGCGCGGCGTCCGCGTTCTCTTCCCAATGATGATGTGGGACGAGGGAACGCGCCAGCCCGACCAGCCCTGGCCCGACGCCATTGCGGCGCTCATGAAAGAAATCGACGCGGACGGCATCAACGGTGATACGCAGGACGGTGTGCCGCTTGGTTTTTCGCTCGCCGCCGAAAAAATCGGCCACCCGCTTGTCTTTCAACCGGAAATCAACCCCTCAGACGAAGCTCTCAGTTGGAACGTGATGACGTGGGGCCAGTACAACTTCCCCTTCACACCCATGGTGGACCGCTACAAGTGGCTTGAGACGCGCCACATGGTCAACATCAGCGACCGTTGGAACCAGGACAAAACCAGCGACTTGCAATTTGCCTTCTTCAACGGCGTGGGCTGGGAGAGTTGGGAGAATGTCTGGGGCATCTGGAACGGTATCAACCCCCGCGACGCTGAGGCCACGCGGCGTGTGGCCACGATGGAGCGCGGAGTTGCGCCCTTCCTGGTCAGCCCCGAGTGGGAACCTCACTATCCGATGCACAACTACGGCGTCTTCTCGAGCCGCTGGCCGCTTGGGCAGCAAACGGTCTGGACTATCGTCAACCGCAATGGCTTCGACTTCAAAGGCCGTCAGATGAGCGTGCCTCTCACCCCCGGCATGCGCTACTTCGATCTCTATCACGGCACCGAACTGAAACCCGAGATTGAGGGCAACTTCACGGTGCTGAGCTTCGACATTGAAGCCAACGGATATGGCGCTGTTCTCGCCACTCCCAAAGAGCCCAGCGACGCGATCAAGACACTCATGCGGCGCATGGCCGAGCTGACGAAGACGCCGCTCGAGTCTTTCTCGCACGCGCCGTCTGTCCTGCCGCAAAACCTCGTCGACATTCCTCCCACGCGACCGGCAGACAGTGCTCCTGAGGGCATGATCCGTATTCCCGGCGGCGCATTCGTCTTCACGGTGCAGGGCACTGAGATCGAAGGCGACGCAAAAGACGGTGTCGACGTGCAATATCCATGGGAGGACTCGCCGCGGCGCTTCCACGAACACGAGATGACCGTCGCACCTTTCTACATGGACAAGTTTCCCGTGACCAACGCGCAGTTCAAGCAGTTCCTCGACGCCACGCACTACGCGCCACGCGACACAATCAACTTTCTGCGCGACTGGGGCAACTGGGGCGACGGAGCCTTCCCCGCGGGCTGGGACAACCGCCCGGTCACCTGGGTCTCGCTTGAAGATGCGCGCGCCTACGCAAAGTGGGCGGGCAAGCGCCTGCCTCATGAGTGGGAGTGGCAAATGGCGGCGCAGGGCACGGACGGCCGCGCCTTTCCCTGGGGCAGTGCATGGGACGGCGCGAATGTTCCCGTTCCGCAAACCGGCCGCGTGATGACCGGACCCGACCCCGTGGACGCGCATCCGCAGGGAGCCAGCCCCTATGGCGTGATGGACATGGTGGGCAACGTCTGGCAGTGGACTGATGAATTCCAGGACGAGCACACCCGCGCCGCCATTCTGCGCGGAGGCGAGTACTACCGGCCGCAGGGCTCGCTCTGGTACTTTCCGCAAGCCTTCCCCAACTACCAGCACAGCAAGCTGCTGCTCATGGCCCCCGGCTACGATCGCTCCGGCGGCGTGGGCTTTCGCTGCGTGCGCGATGCACAATAGATTGCTTTTTTTGAAATCTGCAATCTGAACAAATTGTCATCTGGAGCCGTTTCGGAAATGGTGTAGATCAACGAGCTCTCCCTCGGGGCTAAAGCCCCGCCTCGTTAATGTTATCGAGTGGCGCAGCTAAAGCCGCGCCCTTTCAAAACACGATTGATGCAACCCGTTTCTGGATCTGCAATTGTTTTTCTGCGCACTTCAGTTCCCGATTCCTGTTTCATGCTCGACAATGAATGCATGGTTGGAGCACGCGACAGCAACGGAGGCGCGCTCCTGCGCAATTTCACGGGGATGTTCACCAGCCGCCGTAAATTCCTCCGGCGCGCGTCGTTTTTCGGCGCGTCTGTCGCCTTATCTGGCGCCGCGCAGAGTTGCTCTCCTCTTTTTGCTCTGAATCAGGCCGGTGCACCCGCTCCTGACTATCGCATTGAGATTGCCGAGATCGAGTGGGAGCTTTCGCCTAAGAAGAAAATTCGCACTGTTGCCTACGACGGGCAGATCCCCGGCCGGCTTCTCAACCTCACTGAAGGCAAACCCGTNNGCCATGGAAGAAGGCTCTCCCATGACCCCTGCGGGGGGCAGCACTTTGGTTCAGTTCACTCCGAGGCCGGCGGGCCTGCACTGGTATCACACCCACGCCATGGCCGGTCACGACCTGAAGCTTGGGCTCTTCACTGGACAGTCGGGCGTGTTGCATGTTGCAGCAGCGAACGATCCCGGCAGCTACGATCAGCAGCAGTTTATCGTGCTCCACGATTGGGAACCCTACTACTCGGCCAGTGGCGATGGATCGCTGATGGTAATGTACGTCTGCGGTTCGATCAACGGCCGCATGCTCGGCTACGATGCGCCTATCCAGGTGCGCGGAGGCCAGCGCGTGCTTTTTCACATCCTCAACGCCAGCGCTACAGAGCCGCACTGGCTTTCGCTGCCCGGCCATCGCTTCAAGGTGCTTGCGCTCGACGGCGCACCTGTTGCCACCGAGGCGTCCGTTGAAACCCTCCGCCTTGGCCCCGCCGAACGCGTGACCGCACTCGTGACCATGGACACGCCCGGGGTCTTTGTTCTCGGCGAGCCGCGTGATGAATTCCGGAATGCCGGCATGGGCACGGTGGTCGAGTACGCCGGCCGTTCAAGCAAACCAGTCGCCCCACGTGACGTCAAACTGCAATGGGACTATCGCGCCTTCGCCGATCCCAAACCTGTCGTCCGCAAGCCTGACGTGATCATGCCGCTCGTCTTCACCTCGCGCTTCAAAGGCCACGGCGCACTCGACCAATGGATGATCAACGGGAAGTCGTGGCCCACGAGCGAGCCGATCCTGCTGCGCGAGGGACTCCGCCATCGTCTTGTCTTTGACAATCGCAGCACCGACGATCACCCGATTCATCTGCATCGCCACAATTTCGAACTGATCTCCGTGCGCGGCGCGGCGCTCAGTGGCGTGCACAAGGATGTGGTAATTGTGGAAGCAGGAACAATAGTGGAAGCCGATCTTGTCGCGAACAACCCCGGAGACACGCTCTTCCACTGTCACCAGCAGGACCACATGGACTCGGGCTTCATGGCCCTCTTTCGCTACTCCTGATTGCGACCGACCGGAAAGGGTTGCTGTTTGAAACGAATTTCGCTTGCTCTCGTTGTGCTTGCCGCA
>PLST01000133.1:11700-11972 GCA_003164255.1 Acidobacteriaceae bacterium
TTTACCAGCGAGCGCAGCGGGCAGGGCGTGCAGTGGGTGGGCGACCATCTGCGGCCGCGCGTGCGGATCCCGGAAAAATGGCGCTGGCCGGTGGGCGTCAGCCTCTCCACCGAAGTCGGTTATCAGCGCGCGCGCTATGCGCCCGACACGTGGGACTGGGAGATTCGACCCATCATCGACAAGACCAGTGGCCGCTGGTATTGGGCCGTCAATCCGGCCCTCGAGCGTGCGTGGCATGGGCCTGACGTGAAACTCGGGATCGACTTTTCGCC
>PLST01000475.1 GCA_003164255.1 Acidobacteriaceae bacterium
GGAATGATTACGCTGATTGGTTCCATGGCGTGGATTCCTTTGGTTCTCCAGGTGCCGTCATGAGCTCAAGCTTGTCTTGGGCGTGGCATACTAGGATGGACGTTACTTAAAAAATGAACAATACTGAAAGTCGCTTCAATGACTCGCCCCGGTGCCTCTAAGACAAGTCGATTGAGTGCGCGCTGGTACGAGGGTGCTGCAGGTCTGCAACAGCTTGAGAGCGACTGGCTCGAACTGGCTGCCGAGGCTGATCTCTTTGCTCGATATGAGTGGCACCTGGCAGCGGCTTTGCATCTTGTCGGCGATGGCGACAAGATATGGTTCTGCCGGATCGGCGATGATGCGGACCGGCCTGTAGCGATTATTCCGGCCGTTACCGGAACGACAGAGGTGAGACCATTCGGGATGGTGCCGGCTCTTGCTCTTGGCTGGGACAATCAACTGGCCACCTTCGATTTTCCAATGGCACGCGGAGCCAATGCACTTGAAGTTGGCACGACTATGCACAAGGCGTTCATGGACCGTCCAATCAAATGGCGCGTGATCTCGTGGCCGAGGGTGATGGCGTTCAGCAACGCAGCAAAGGTCGCGTTGGCGCTTGGCCAACGGTGGGCCGACATTACCACCGCCGCTCCTTGCAGCACTTTCTACACTTCCAGCGTTCCCGATCCCGCCAGGGGCCTTGAAGTCTATGTGGTCAAGTCGAGCAAACTGCGCTCCAACCTGGCCAACAGAACAAGGCGGCTCTCTGCGCAAGGGCCAATTCAAATGCGGATGGCGCGAGAGCAAGGAGACATTGCAGGGTACTTTGAAGAGTTCCTGCGGCTGGAATCGTCAGGATGGAAGGGGGCCGAGGGGACAAGAACAGCAATTTCGCTTGTGCCTTCAGCCAAGGCCTTTTATAGTTCCCTGCTCGAGCAGTCGAAGCCAGCCTTCGAGACGGATGTAGCGCTGTTATTTTGTGGGGACAAACCGGTTGCCGGGCAGCTTCTGATACGCACGGCTCGGTGGGAGCATATATGCAAGATCGCTTACGATGAGGCCTATTCGGCGTTGTCTCCTGGTCAACTTCTTCATCAACAGGTGATTGAGCATGCCAAGGCATCGGAAAGGATCGACCGGGCCAGCCTGGTGACCGGGCTAACCTGGCACAAGGAGTGGTTACCGACTCCGGAACCCACGCTGCACGTCAACATCTTCAGATCCGCCTGGCGTTCTTCTGTCGTGCGTCTTGGACGCCACGTCCTTGCCCGCGTCAGAAAAGTGCGGGCTTACTTCTCGACCGGGCAATCGAAATGCGATAGCCCGTCGGGAAAGAAACGAGTGCGGCCAGAAGAAGTACGACCGGCTTAATGGACCCAAAAGCTTGTCCCTTGAAAAAGGACGAGTCACTTAGACTGAGAAAACCCGGGGCGTGCGACTTGGAATCAAAGGGTGACAAGCTCAGGCGTGTGATCGACTGGAACCATGTTCGTCAGGACGGAATCCCGCTGATCGATGCCTAAGTTAAGATCGTCAGCTCCTGTAAAGGCGACCCTAAAACTCCCATGGGAAGACTATTCCACCATCTTTTGGACGGACGAGTTTGAAGATAATGCTGTTGCCGGGTCAGCGACGCTTTCCAATCAAGTTGCGCAGGCGAGAGGCGCCCAATGAGACCACTGTGGCGATCCTGGCTTTGGCCGGCGCCGGTTCCATCGCCCATTCCGACCCGATCTCAACCACATTACGGCTGAAAGCCCTCTTGAAGCGCGATATACCCTCGAGGGCGTTCTCGTCCGCGCCTTCCAGCGTTACGCCGCCCATGTCAAACCAAACGGCTCCCATCGTCTTTGCGTATCGAATCGTTTCCCATGCAGGCAGATACCCGAGCGGCGCGGGGGCCTCTATTTGCCTAGTTGAGCCCGCTGCGCGATACTCCCCGTGATCACCGTTCATCAAGACCCAAGTGAACGCGGCCATCTTTTCCGGCGCCGTATCTTCTCCGAGGAAGAGTCCGAATACGCGGGATAGATGAGGATGCTGCTTCGACATTTTCAAAATGTCTTGCCAATCTACCGCATGCACCTGTCCGTCCGTTCTGTCCAGTGCCTCCTGTTGCAGTTCCCTCAGCCGATCAGCGTAGGCCGGATCGTCGATTACCAGGGACTGGAGAGACTTCTTTATGGTTTTTCGAATTTTGTTCCGGCAACCGGCATCGAGAGATGCAAAAATCTCGTCCTCAGTCGGGTTGAGGTCAATGACGAGCGTGTGCCGATAAGAACTGGGGGGCCGAACTTCAGCAAAGCCGAGTTCTTTCAGTATTGCTTCAATGTCTGCGCGGCTATCCCGCGAAAACACGTTCACCTGCAACCGCAAAATACGAGGCACTTTTCTTGCGAGAGCGGCGAGCGCCTGCAGCAGGACGCGGCAGACGGGCGTCGGCAGGCCACTTCCGAATCTTTTCACCTTGAAGATTAAGTGTCCGGGCAGGGCACGGCTCTTGACTTCCTCGATTGCGACGCCACCGCACGCCTGCCCACTTGCGTCGCGCGCCAGCAGGAATTTCGACGGTAGTCCGGGATGAAGAGCTGCCCATATCGCTCGATCGGAGAGCGCGAGCGGCACTCCCGCCCGGAGCAATTCGGCCTCGGCGTCATCGCGCTCGCTGCCAAACCCGCGGATCAACATCACCTGATTGCCGCTCTTGTTGCATTGATGTATCAGTTCCATCAGGTGCTTCTCCTAATACGAGTTCCAGTGTTGGGCTGGCATCTTTCACGTCAATCGACAACACAATTAACTTTCTGCATCAATGACACTGTTGTTTGCGCAGAACTCAGGTTAAGCGACCAGACATGACCGCCGATTACAGACCTGTGCGCGCGCAATTCCGAGAAGTCTTGTTGAGTTTCTGAACTGCCAGGAAGCACCACTTCGGCTTGTGGAGAGCTATCACGGCCAGAACTTCCCGCTGAGCCGAGAGACACCAACCTCGGCCCTGAAGCGACTGTGGCTCTGCCCATTAACGCCGACGCGCTTGATGTCGTAGCGGTCTATCGAACCATTCCGATTGAAACCACCATAATATGAGAATGCGGCCCGGTAACCAGCCTCGTTGGCGATGCGCTGGGTTTGCCCTGAGAAGGCTAGGTTGAAGCCATACGGATATGCGAGCACGTTCGTGTCAATGCCGAGCTGCTCGGCGATTTTGGCCCGGGATTGAGTCAATTCCTTGCGCTGTTCCTCCAGATCAAGTTTGCTCAACATACGGTGGGAGTGCGTGTGGCCGCCGATCGCCATGCCTCCTGCGATCATCTGCCGCGCTTCATCCCAGCTCAGATAGCGCCGCGGATGCGAAGGTGGATCCGTTTCTCCCAGCGCCGCTCTCAATTCGCGCATAAATCGCTCGGAATCGGTGTTTTCTGGTCTCCTGTACAGGAAGTTGACGCTTGCCACACTTTCGTTCGTGCCGTTCTTGCCGATGTCGACTTCAAGGCGCTCAGGATAGCTGAGGGAGAACTTGCGCCGCTTGGCATGTTTGACGAGATACGCGATCTCGTCCCACCATAAAACCGCGTTCGATCCAACTAGCCCGGTGCTGAGAAAAAATACGCCTTGTGCCCCGTGCGCACGGAGTATGGGAAACGCGATCTCATAATTGTCAAGGTAGCCGTCGTCAAAGGTGATCAATACCTTGAAGCGGGGGGACTTTTCGCCAGATTTTCCTTCCACAAAGGCCAGCGCCTCTTCCAGAGTGACTAGCCATTGTTTTCGCTTGAGGAAGGATACCTGATCGTCAAATTGATCGCCGTTCGTAGAGATGACGCCGGAATCGTAGGAATCGTTTTCGTAGTCAGCGATCCGATGATAGCAAAGACTCAGCAACCCGTCGCGCGGGGGAAGCTGCATTAGCGCAGAGAGAGCGCCGCTCCAGCGTAATCCACTTGCTAGTAAGTCACGCTTTTCCATTGTCTTGCGCGTACGCCTCGCTTTGACCCTATCATTGCAACGTTGCTAGTCGTCATTCGGCCGAATATCTGCTGACCAGATGACTCTCATTCATCCTGGATAAAGACGGGGAGAAGCTCTTACACGCTCTCCTGCACAGCCCGATTGTATGCTTCTTCGTGCACGTCCATCACCGCGCGCCCTGAAGGGTCGACCATGTTCTGGAAGGCGGCATCCCACTTGAGCGCGATTGCAGTGCTGCAGGCAACGCTGCGCTCCCACGGTACGCAATTCACTGAGGTGGCGAATGGGAAGTGACGCTCGAAGATCTCGCGGTAGAAATACGCTTCTTTGGTCTCAGGCGTTTTGACCGGAAAACGCTCTGCGGCGCCACGCATCATTCCGTCGGTGATCTTCTGCTCGGCGGTGGCTTTCAGTGAGTTAATCCACCCGTAGCCCACGCCGTCGGAGAACTGCTCCTTCTGACGCCACAGGATCTCATCGGGCAGATAACCATCGAAGGCTTTGCGCAGCGGCCACTTCTCGATGGGGCGAGAATGGGGCGCGTTGCGCGGAACCTTCACCTCGGGATCGAGCATCATGGCGACATCAAGAAATTCGCAGTCGAGGAAAGGCACACGGGCTTCAACGCCCCAGGCCGCAGACATCTTGTTGGCGCGGGCGCAGTCATACAGATAAAGCTTCTGCATCTTGCGCACCGTCTCTTCATGCAATTCATGGCCATTCGGCGCCTTATGGAAGTAAAGATAGCCGCCGAAGATTTCGTCCGCTCCCTCGCCGGAGAGGATCATCTTGATGCCCATGGCGCGGATCTTCCGCATGAGAAGAAACATGGGCGTTGAAGCGCGGATGCTGGTGATGTCAAAGGACTCAAGGTGATAGATGACGTCAGACAGCGCATCTAGGCCCTCCTGCACGGTGAAATGAATCTCGTGATGTACAGACCCGATGTGATCGGCGACTTTGCGGGCTGAAATAAGATCGGGCGCTCCCTCAAGACCGATGGCAAAGGAATGCAACCGCGGCCACCAGGCGGCCACGCGATCGTCCTCATCCACGCGTCTAGCGCTGAACTTGGCTGCCACCGCGGCCACTATGGAAGAATCAACCCCGCCTGACACAAGAACGCCGTAAGGCACGTCGCACATTAACTGGCGGTGCACAGCAGCTTCCAATGCCTCACGCAGACGGATTGCATCATACGGCTCCGATGGATAGTAACCCGGCTCGGCCCATTTCGGCCTGTAGTACTTCTGAAATCCCTTCTCTGCTTCGCTCGCCAGAAAGTAATGTCCCGGAGGAAACTCACGGATTCGTTCGCAGATGCCGACCAAGGCTTTCATCTCAGAAGCTACGTAGAAATTCTCCTGGTGATCCCAGCCCACGTAGAGGGGATTTACGCCGATCGGATCGCGGGCAACGAGATAGGTCTTCCTGTTCGGGTCGTAGAGCACGAAGGCAAAGATGCCGTTTACGCGATTGAGAAACTCTTCAGGAGAGTTCTCGTCGTAGAGGTAGAGGAGCACCTCGCAATCTGAAGCCGTTTGGAATTCGTGCAGCTGCTTGAGTTCCTGGCGCAGTTCCTTATGGTTGTAGATTTCGCCGTTGACAGCGAGGACGTTGCCGTTGAGGCGGTCGATGAGCGGCTGTGCGCCGTGCTCCACGTCCACGATGCAGAGCCGCTCGTGAGCGACAATGGCATTCTCATCGCTGTAGATACCACTCCAGTCGGGACCACGGTGGCGGACCTTCCTGGCCATAACTAGGGCCTGGCCGCGGAGATCGGCGAAATTTGCGAGTGACTGGTCGGGCTTGAGGATAGCGAGAATGCCGCACATCGAGGAGAACTCCCTTCCCTGCCTTATACAGGAATCCGGTTTTGGGCAGAATCTCACTATAGTTGTACGGCTTTCCAGTAGTGCTATTCCGATGGGCCGCCTTACATTGAACAGGTATAGGCAACGCCGTCGCGGGCCCTCAAAATAAGCCAGTTACAGGCATTTGAGCAACTGGGATTTTACTAGCTGGAATACACCCAAAGTCCGGTCAGGAGGACCGAGTTGGGAGAAGTTCACCGCAGACAAAGCTATGATCGCACATCGTTGCGCCAGCTCTGGAGTTGAAGCGGGTCCATCGCGACGTCCCGATTGCGATCGCGCACAGCCTCCATCCCGTGAGATGTACATTCGAAATCTGCCGGGCACTCCAGGTGAAGACGGGTGAACGGCAGGTCAAGCACGTGCGGTATTACAGGCTGATGCTGGCGGAAGGACACCTGACGACAGTACGGTTCTCGGTGAGGTTTCGCAGGATTGCGCGGTTGCCGCTTCCGTCAAACTAGCCGACCGCAGCGTCGCAGTCCGAATCACGGAGGACAACGAAGGATCGAGTTGTGTCGGCGAAGTTGACTTGGAGGGCTCTCGATGAGGCNNCGAGGCTAGGACGCCAGGTAATCGCCCGGCTTTTCTTCCGCAAACGCTGGATTTTTCGGAGCAAGCGTTTTGTTGGCGTCGCAATCTGCTCCAGGCAGCAATAGAATTCCTGGGAATCGGCGACGAAAAAAGGGAGATTCCGGTTATTGTTGTTGGAAGTACAATTGATTGACTTCTGCGGGACAGGTGTGTCGATCGAAGACATGAACGAGGTCGAGGAAACCGCCGCAGTCAACGGAATCCGTCGGTTAGAAGTTCATTTTGAGCTTTGAGGTCGTTAAGTTGTTATTGCCCCTGAGGTTTTCTTTGCCATTGATACCGAAACCTAGCCCATCTCTCCGGGCTGGAGGGGGCCGGCACTTCAGAACGACATTCAACGTGACATTTACTGGATCGTCGAATCGGGAGAGTTCGGGCTGCCATATCAGATATGGCTGCTTAACAGCGATGGGACGCGCGCCGTTTTTCATTTCTAATCCCTCTTCGCATCATGCCCACTGGTTGGGATCGAACCACTCAGTGCAATTGTTAGCGAAATCCCGGGTTGGGGTATCAGACTTTCATGACACTGGCGCGGAGGCTGCCTGCACATTTAGCGCTGGGGATCATGCGGCCAACCCTGATACCATGAAGGCGGCTGCCAAATGCAGCATCGTCTTCGACTTGAGCTATAACTACTGCTCTTGCGATTCCACGTGCAAGTTGGCGGACACGGGAGGTCCCC
>PLST01000242.1:0-3714 GCA_003164255.1 Acidobacteriaceae bacterium
ACGATGGCCGCGGGCTACATATAAGTAATGGAGCAATTGGCGAGCGATTCAACTTGCTTTCTTAGTTGCGAAGTCTTCTGTAACCTTACCGAAAGTAATCGAGCTCAAGGCTGCGGGTCCGTCCTTGAAACCTTCCTTCCCCATTCAGCGGTTGTAAAATGAAACTGCAAATCAAGTGGAACATCCAGCTTCAGCGGTGCAGGGGCAGTTATTGGTGCTGACATGGAGAAAAAACATGAGAGGGTTTTCGAGGATGGAGATTTGAGCTTCCCCGCAAACGGCTCGCGCAAACTACGGTCTTCATCTGCAACCGGAAACNNCTCCGTCGAGGTTACGATCCAGGGCCGAGTCCTCAACTCGGCTGGGACGCCGGTTGACGATGTATTGGTGCGGCTTGTGCGCGAGGATGTTCCAGTTCGACGGGAGACGAAAACAAATGCCGCCGGCGTCTTTATGCTTTCCGCGCCTGGGACTGGCAAGTATTTGCTAAGCGCAGAAAAATCGGGCCTGAGCAGCCGCGCTACTCCCTTGGTTGTATCGTCCGTGGGAGAACAAAAGCAGATAGATCTGGTTCTCGAAGATTCGTCCGTGGTTCATGCGGATTCCAAAGCTTCTGCACCGCCTTCAACCCAGGCAATGGAATTCGCCGACAAGCCGGATTTCACAGTCGCGGGGGTGATGGATTGGACTGCTGCGGGGGGCCACGGATCGGACACCAGCCTGCGAACCAGCGAAGCTCTCACGCGCGAGACGCTTACGCTCAAAGCGAACGGTCCAGCTCACGATGCCGGCGACGCCACCCGCGCCGCCAGGGGAGCAGACGAGTCTGAAGGCAAGCTGCGCGCAGCTCTTGGCAGCGCTCCCGGCAGTTTCGAGGCAAACCGTCAGCTCGGCGATTTTTATCTCCACGCCGGCAGATACATCGAGTCGATTCCTCTGCTTCAGACGGCATACCAGATCGATCCCGCCAATCGTGACAACGAATACCAATTGGCGCTGGCCTTGAACAGAACCGGCAATTTATCGCAGGCCCGCGAACACCTTGGCAAGTTGCTCGCCCACGGCGAAAGCGCTGACCTGCATCGTTTGGCGGCCGAGCTTGACGAATCGGCGGGCGATCCCCTTGCCGCCGTGCACGAATATGAGCAAGCCGTTCGCCTGGATCCGAGCGAAGAAAACTATTTCGCGTGGGGCTCTGAGTTGTTGCTTCACCGGGCCATATTGCAAGCGCAGGAGGTCTTTCAGGACGGGGCAAAGGCATATCCAAAATCGGTGAGAATGCTGACTGCGCTCGGTACCGCGCAGTTTGCAAGCGCCCACTACGAGGAGGCGGCGCAAAGCCTCTGCAATGCCTCCGATCTCAGTCCCGCAATCCCCGAGCCCTACCTCTTCATGGGCAACATTGAAGTGGTTGCGCCCAATCCGCTGGGATGTGTTGAGCAGAGGTTGGCGCGGTTCGCCGATCTCGAACCCGGTAGCTCTCTCGCGAATTACTATTACGCGATGGCGCTCTGGAAAGGGCAAGCGCAGCCGGCGGACCAGCAGGTTGTGGACCATGTTGAGAGGCTGCTCAACAAGGCTGTGACGATCGATGCCAAATGCGGTGAAGCTTACCTACAACTTGGGATTCTCTACTACTCCCAGCGCAACTTTGAGAAGGCGATTGACTCTTACACAAAGGCAATCGCAGCCAAGCCAGAGCTAGTGGATGCTCATTATCGGCTGGCGGTGGCCTACGATCGTATCGGCGAGACGGCAGAGGCCAGCAAGGAGTTCCAGCTGCATGATGCGTTGAAGAAGCAACAGGCGGCTGAAGTCGAACGCAAGCGGCGCGAGGTCAAGCAGTTTCTGGTGGGTGGGCAGCCGACTTATCCGGCCGCGCATTGAAAAGGAAAGCATTCGATCCGTTGCCGCAATCTCCCGATCCGAACACATGCTACGCCGGTGAAGGTTTGAATGTTGCCACGATCCCATGCTCTTCGCGAATGGTGAGAATCTGATTCGCTTTGATCTGCTCGAATCGTTCAATCTTTTGCGTGGTCGGCCATTTGACTTCGATCAAATCCACAGTATCGAGCTTGCCTAGACCGAAGTGAAGGCGCAGGTCGCTCTGCGACATGACGCTTGTGCCGCTGTGCACCTCGTCCATCTGGATATGTTTGCCGGTGGTGACACGCACCCGCGCTCCAATTGCGGTGCGATTGCACTTGGTACCCACCAGCTTGATCTTGATCCAGTTCTGCTTGTTGCCCCCGACATTGCGAAGCAGCGAAGGCAGATCGTTCATGTTCAAAATGAGCACATCCATGCAGCCATCGTTGTCATAGTCTCCAAAAGCCGCTCCGCGGCTGGAAAACCGCTCACTTATACCGGGCCCCATCAGTGCCGAAACGTCCTGGAAATGGCCGTTGCCGAGATTCCGGTACACGAGTCGCGGATTCTTGAACGCCTCTCCGAACTTGTAGTTGTCGACCTCAGGGTAGACGTGCCCGTTGACCTGAACAATGTCCGGCCAACCGTCGTTGTCGTAATCGATAAAGCCGCAGCCCCAGGCTACATAATTGTTGTTGATCCCGACGCCTGAGCTGAACGACAGATCACTGAAGGTACCGTCCCCGTTGTTGTGGTAGAGATCGCAGGTGTCATCGGCAAAGTTGGTCTTGAAGATGTCGAACCAGCCGTCGCAGTCGTAGTCAGCCACGGCGAGACCCATTCCGGCCTGTTCGTGACCGTCCTCGTTATAAGCGCAACCGGCCATTACCGCGAGATCAGTGAACGTGCCGTCGTGGTTGTTGTGGAATAGAATGCTTGGTTCCGAGTCCACCGCGACATAGATATCGGGCCACCCGTCGTTGTCGAAATCGTACGAGGTGGCGCTAATGGAGTAGCGCGGCCCGGGCTTGAGAATGCCCGCCTTCTCTGAAACGTCTGTAAACGTGCCGTCGCCGTTGTTGTGGTAGAGCGCGTTTGTGTCTCCGGGAAGTCCGCGCGGGCCGCACATTGTAGGGACGCCCTTCCACTGGCAGAAACTCATGTCATTGGCCGATGGAATCCTGTCCGGATCCAGCTTGATGAAATTGCATACGAAAAGGTCGAGGTGGCCGTCCCGGTCATAATCAAGGAAATTACAGCCTGTGGCCCAGCGGCCTTTTTCCTGCGCAAGGCCGGACTTATGCGTTACATCGGTAAAGGTGCCATTTCCGTTGTTATGAAAGAGAATGTTATGGCCCCAGAAGCAGCAAAAGAGGTCGTCCCATCCATCGTTATCGTAATCGCCAACGCACACGCCTGTCTGCCAGCCGGTGCGCCCCAGGCCCGACTTATGCGTCACGTCGCTAAAGGTGCCGTCGCGGTTGTTCTNNTCATTGTCGTAGTCAAAAAAAGCCAGTCCGCTTCCCTTGGTTTCAATGATGAGCCGTTTTTGGGCGATGCCGCCCCAGACGTTCGGGATGTTCAGTCCGGCTTTTTGAGCTACGTCAACAAACTGAACCGGAGACGACGCGGGCTCCGCTGCCGCGGCTTCCACGGTCAGCGGATTCTTCCACTTCCAAAGTGGAGTGGCAAGAGCATCTGTGAGTGTGCTGCCGAGCACGAAGAGAGATGATCCGAGGAAGCGGCGTCGCGGAAAGATCATGGATGGCAATGATTATAACAACACCAACCGTCATCGAAAGGGAAGCAGGCGAGCCGATACAACCGTCAAGCATTGGTACG
>PLST01000242.1:3767-6730 GCA_003164255.1 Acidobacteriaceae bacterium
ATCACGAAGAGACGAGCAAGATTGAGATAGGACTGATCGTAGTTCGGGGCAACGCGAATTCCTGTCCTGAATTTCTCCTCAGCCTTGGAGTAATCCTGTCCCCGCACGAAAAGAACGCCCAGATTGTTCAGAGCTTCGGGATAAGCCGGTCGCAGGTCAATCGCCTTGTTCAAAAAGTCCGCCGCGAGCTGCACCTGGTCCTGCTGCGCATAAAGCATGCCAAGACTGTAGTTGACCTCAGGATCGTCCGGTTGAATCTCAAGCGCATGACGGAGGCTTTGCTCCGCGTTGGGAAAATCTCGCTGCCGCCGGTAGACGTTGCCCAGATTCAGGAGCGCAATGGCATAGCGGGGCCGCAGCAAAAGCGACTGCTTGAAATCCTGAATCGCATCTTCCGCGTCTCCTTTCTGCGCGGCCATCATGCCAAGATTGTTCCACGCTTCAGGGTAGTTGGGACGCAGCTTCAAAGCCTGTTCAAGATAAGAGCGCGCAGCGGAAAAGTCATTTCTCCGCAGGCTGAGCGTACCCAGGTTGTAGTAGGCGTCAGGATTGTCCGGCTTGCCGGCGACGACCTCAAGAAAAGACTCCTCGGCCTGCTGCAGATAGCCGTGCTGGAACAGTACCACTCCGTACGTAAATTCGTTGCGCAGGAACGCGCCCTGGTAGAGCTCTCCTTTGAATGGGATCGCTTTTCGTATGCGATCGGCTAAAGTGGCTGGCGCCGATCCGACATCCTCGATCAGACGGCTGGGATCGATCGGCCCCTGATACACCTTGACGATCATGCCCTCCGCGTTCAGCAGGAAAGTGGTGGGAAGTCCGAGGTCCCTGCGGCGGTCGAAGAGGTGACGATAAATGATGTTATAAATTCCGGCCATATCTTCACTGGCAAAAAGGACCGGAAAAGGCAGCGCCTGCTGCGAGGCGAACGACCGTGCCGCTTGCGCGTCAGCCGCCTCGTTGACGTTGATCGCCAGGATTTGCAACTGCCTTGCGGCCAGCGCCGCACTGTGCCGATGGAGAAGCCGCAACTGCTCGAGTGAAAGCGGTGCGGTTGTGGCCCAGAAGTTGAGGAGCAGGAATCGTCCCCGCATCGACTGGAGTTCGTGGATGTTTCCCCCAAGATCGGGCAAGGAAAATTTGGGCGCCCTCAAGGGATCAATGAGCCACGTTTCACTTTTTGACGGGAGGGGTTCCAATGCCGGCGGCGGTCCTGCCTGCGCGTAGGCGGAGGCGGCAAAGGGCTTGGCGGCAAATGCAGCCGAGCCTTCCTCAATCTCGATGCGATGGTTGACTGGCAGACCTTCGAATTGCTGTGAGAGCCCATTGGGCCAGCGGATCGTGGCACGCACTGGTTCTCTCGCCTCGCCCACGCCAAAGAACAACTCCTTGGAGTGCTGGGCCAGAAAACCGGACCCTGCCTGAAGATACTTTGTCTGACGAAGGGCGCCCGCTTCGACAGTAATTGCAGCTCCGATGGCGTCGCGATTGCTGGTATGGCCTCGCAGGCGGAACGCTATGGAACGGCCGATGTCTTTCATCGCATTGTGCAATATCCGCAACTGGGGGGCGTTGCGATTCTTGAGGATCACCTCGAGCCGTCCATCGTGATCGAGGTCGGCGAGTCCAAAGCTGCGGCTATCCTCAAAAAAGTCCAGACCCACGGGGCCGGAAACCTCAGAGAACGTGCCGTCGCGGTTGTTGGCAAACATTACATTTCTTGCGTAGCCGTGCCAGGTCGAGTCCGATCGAACCAGTTCGTTGATGGCGTTCCACCCATGCTCGTAAGCGGTCGCGCCGGTAGCGTCTTCTGATGACTTGGCCACTACCTGCCGCCAGAAAAAACTTGCCAGGTCAGTCCGATCCAGTCCGGAAAGGTATCCGTTGGCGACATAGAGGTCGGAGTAGCCGTCATGATCGAAATCCCAGAAATCCGAAGACCAGGACCAGCGGCCCATTTCAACGCTGGCCTGATGACCGACGTTTTGAAACGTTCCGTCTCCCTGATTCCGATAGAGCGCATTACCGCGAGCGTGCCGCTGGTAGAGTTCGCGAATATTCGGCGGCGCGTTTTCGTGAAATTGCTTTTGCCCTGAAACCCTCTGGCCCGCGGCCTCCCACATGCTGGGGACGTAAACATCCTGGTGGCCGTCGTTGTCGTAATCGCACCAGGCGCAGCTCATGCCCGCTCCTACGCCTTCTACATTGGCCTGGTGTGAGACAACCGTGAACGTCCCATTGCCGTTGTTGCGATAAAGCTGGGAACTGCCGAAGTCGTTGACCACAAAAAGGTCTTGCAATCCATTGCCGTTTGAGTCGCCCCAGGCGCATGAAAAACTATAACGGTCGTTATCGGCATTCAACCCTGTCTCTTCGGTCCGCTCCTCAAAAACTCCGTTGCCTTCATTGTGGAAGAGGCAATTCGGCGGGCCATTGCGGGCGTCGTAATAGGGAATTGGATAGTGGTACTGGTCGAGCCCCAGGTAGTACATGTACATACAGAAGTAAATGTCGAGGCGGCCGTCGCGATCATAGTCGGCCACGGCAGCGTGCGTGAACGTTCCCTGTGGAGGACGGGCAAACTTGAAGGCGTCGGGCTTCATGGAAAAGGTCCCGTTGCCTTGATTGAGAAAGAGCATGGGACCGGTGCCGCAAACGACGAGAAGGTCCTGAAGTCCCGAATTCCGAAAGTCGACGAACAGGGCGCAGGCGGTATTGTCGAGCACGCCCACTCCGGCCTTTTCCGTTACGTCTTCAAAGGTTCCGTCGCCCTTGTTGCGGTAAAGACGATTGGGCAGTCCCGCGGGCTGGCAGAGATAGAAATCGTCGAAGCCGTCGTTGTCGAAGTCGCCCACGGCAACGCCGTTGTTGGAGTAAACGTCCACGCCGACCGCGCCGTCCAGGATCGTGCGCCAATAGTCGGCGCCGTGAAGCAACTGCTTGTTGTACGATTCGGTCGCTCC
>PLST01000242.1:6764-19307 GCA_003164255.1 Acidobacteriaceae bacterium
CTTCGATGCCATAGATTTCGAACTCAGCCGTCTCGACCCGCGACAACTGCCCAAGCCAGACCTCGAGTTCACGAAGAAATCGCTCCCGTCCTGAAACGGGCTGCGCTGTAAACTGCCTTCGCACCACATCCACTCCGTATCCGGAACGGAGCGGGATTTCCTTGGTCGGAGTCAGCGGGGAAGCAGCGATCAAGGGGTGCAGCGACTTGGAAAGGGATGAAAGGCCGCGGATGGATGCCTTGAGACTCTGGCTCCATTGATTGAGGAGAGTCTCAATTTCAAAGGCATATTTTTCCGTGATGTACTCGTCCGAGCCCGGTGCGACAAGGCTGAGGACATCCGCCAATGGAGATTTGACCGGATAGTGAGGTATCAGACGAACGTCGGAGAAAGAGAATGCGGAGTTCCGATCGGGGATGGCTTCGGGCTGGTCGAACAGCAGCGCGGATCCATGGAAGGGGGACGGGCGCAGCAGCAAGGGTGCAACGCCCAGGCCTTTGAGCAATTGCCGCCTTGATAGTCCTTGAGGTCCGGGTTTGAAAGGCGTCATGCTGGAAGGTTCCGTGTTGCAGCTGAGGTGCCCGCAGAATAGCAGCAGGGCCGGATCGAGACCAAGCCCTGCGATTTGAGCGCGAATGTTGTTACAAGGCTCTCAAATTGCAGCGCCCCTGAATTCACTGCCGCAAATAATCCTTTCCTCAAGAAAAAGCCGCCCTTCGCGGTGTTGGCTGCAAAAATGAGTGGAGTGGACCGCTCTAGGCAATCCATGCGCTGAGCGCACTGCCAAGCCGGTCAAGAGTCACCGGTTCTGTTTCCTTCAACAACGCAAACTCCGGCGGAGCGACCACATAGGCCTGGGACAGGCTCTCGGCCACGCACACGCAAACCGTGGAGTGCTGGTATTCCTGATATCGATAGGCAGCCAGCCACACGTAGAGCGCCAGTATTTGCGCGTCCAGGGCGCTGCCCGGCAGGTCGTCGACGGCGGGAAGGGGATTCACCTTGTCCGGGTTGTCAAAAACAGCCACACCGGTGAAGGGCTTGGGCTTGCTGCGCACTCCGAATTGCGCCGCCAGGAACGAAGGACGGGCGCGGCGAAACGCTTCAGAGGCCGCCCACTGGACGAAGGAGTTGCCAAAGATGACGGCGCCGTTCCCACTGAGGTAAAGCGCGCGCACAAACTCGCGAATAGCCGGGTCCGACGCCACCTCGGCAGGGCACCACGGAACGACATCGACTTTGCGGAGATGATCGAACACCGCGTCCGCGCCGCCAAGATCCTTGGGCATGGTGTTCATCTCGTGCGAAAAGTTCTCCCGGTACTGGTCCAGTCTCGCGTAGCCCAGCACGGCGGCGGATGCGTGAGGCGCGGCATCTGGATTGCTGCTCAGAACGTTGTCAACCAGTCCCTTCCCGGCATCAATGATCCAGGTATTCGCCGGCGAGGAACCGGAGCGGCCTCTGACGATATCCAGCAGTCCGGTGCTGCGGCCACCAGTACTGTTGGGCTGGCCGGTCACAAGAGCTGCAAAGGCGGTGTGCGAATTGCCTGATTGCGAGAAGTCCAGCCTGATGGGACGGCCGATTCCCTGCCAGCGGCGCCATACGGTTGCTGCATCGACAGGAAGGTCCAGGGGCATATCGAGCAGAACAAGTTTGCGTTCCGATTGAACGGCAGCGCCGCTGTTCTTGAGTGCGTGCGCGTCAGCGGCGTCGAAGACCGCCTGCACTGCCTGCCGCCATTCCTGGAAGTACGAAGAAGAAGCCAGAAGGGAAGAGTTCTGAATGGTCTGTTCGTTGGTGGAGAACTGCCAGTGGGAGACCCCCATCTTCTGTTCAAGTTCGACTACATCGTGGAACAAATTCGTCGATTGCTCGGGACTGAGGCTTGCGACGAAAAGAAGAAGACGCTCAACCGACTGCCTTTCGTTGGGAAAGAGATAATTCCACTGGTTGAGCTGCTGGTTGACGAAGGGGAGAAAGGTCAACGGTATGCGCTTGAGCAGGCCTTTGCTCAAAGCCTCTTGAAGATTCGCCGGCAATGTTTGCTCAATCCCCATCATCTCTTCCCCGCTCGAAAATTCGCCGCTCGCTGCTCAACCTGACCCGGCTAGCCGCGAATCTCCGCAATCTTCCGGCCCTGAGCATCCAGCAGCGGGCAGCCCAGCAGGCTCGCCATGGTCGGGCAGATATCAATGTGCCGAATGGGACGCTCAATCGTTTGCGGCTTGTCCACACCCGCCCCCAGGGCCATCATCCAGGTGTCTCGCGTCGATTCTGTATTGGCGCGATGATTGAAAAATCCGTTGGTCGACGATCCATCGGGGTCGCGCCCGAATTCGGGCAGGACCACCATCGTGGTCTGTCCCTTGTAATCCGGATTAGCCTCGATCTCCTGCCACAGTTGATAGATGAGGCGATCGGCAGTCTTGATACCCGACATGTGCAGCGAATACGAACCAAAGTGCGCCGCTTCCACGTCAGAGAATGCGACGGTCAGCACTTGAGGCGCGAACTTGCGCATGATTTCGCGCGTCATGAAGAAGGTGAGCTCGTCTCCCGAGGTGGGACCGCCGCTGCGTACAAACTCGGCGATCGCGTTTTGAATCGTGGCCCGCACGCGGGGGTCGAGTTGGTCGGAGGCGTCGAAGACGTTCCAGCCCAGCCCCTCGTAGTTGCTTCCCGCCATGGCGCTTTCCAGCTCGGCCTCAACCTTGCTGCGGTCCGCCATGTTTGCCGAGCGTCCATTGCGAAGAGCGTCCACGACCGCCGTGAGCATCAGTTGCTTGGGAAAAACCACGTTGGCGCCATAGGCCGGTCCATAATTTGTATCCGAGCTGGCGCCAATCAGGCTGGTGAGCGCCTTGTTGCTGGCCACAACCCAGGTGTCGCTGCGATCAACGCCGAGTCCCTTGCGGAATTGCTCGAACAAGGTGGGAGTCGTCGGGGCAAGCTTCCCCCAGTCGTCCACGCGTTGCCAATTTCCGGTCAGAATGCTTGAGATCGCGTTGAAGTGCGCTGTAACGCCTTCGTTGCGTGCGTGCAGATAGAGGAGCGATCGGGGAAGAAGGTCCGCGGACAGGTGCGGAATATTGACCAGGCCCTCAGGTGAAAAAGTCTCATCCCGGCGAACCCCGCCAATGACGACTACTACGACCTTGTGTCCTGAACCCGCTGCATTACGTGTGCTCTGGGCTGCGCCTGCCCTCGGAACCAACAGGCCTGCCATCAGCATTCCCGCCGCGTGAAGGAACCTTCGCTTGGAAGGATCGGCAAGTGATCCCGGATCGAATACAGACTCGGAGCCACGCTCAGCGCCGGGGCATAATACGTCCTCCATAAGCTAACCTCTTGTGCTAGATCTTACGGGGAGTTCGGGTTTGTTCCTGAACTCCGGACCAAGTCTGCAGAATTTTACCCATAGCACCATCGCTTATCAATTCTAGTCTTGAACCCAAGGGCAAACGCACCTTAATTTGTTTTCGGCCACTGCAACTGAAAATGACTGATTTGGGGAGATGCGAGCAGCCCAAAAAGCGCCCCAAATGAACTGATCCTGTGTACTGGTTGTCCGGTGAACTGATCCTCGCCTGGCGGAATGCCTGCAGCAATTTTCTCGGCGCGGAATGCGATGAATAGTCCTGCCAAAGCTGCCCGAAATATTCCAATAGGTAAGTGTAATCAAAAGAGACATTGAAAAGCCTCCCCTAACTGTCTTGAACCCGGCCTCCTTTGTTTATCTTAGTTATTTATTTTGTGTAATTTGCGCCAGGATTGGGGACGCAGCGATCCAGACATGCGGCCCGACGGGCGGGGGAGGATCATTAGGGCTAAGAAAACCTGCAACTTTTGGTTGACAAGCATTTGCGCACCTGCTATTTTTTCTCGCGGTGGTGATGTAACCGTTTTCAGCGTTCTAAAGTCAACGGCCGCTTCATCACCTCAGTGGTACATGGTCGCTTTTCCCAAAAGCAAGTAGACCTATCTGAAATGAATAGACCAACGGGAAAACATCACGTAACAGGAAATGAGGATACTCGGATGGCCCTTTTTCGCAACAGATTCAGATGGATCAGGCAGTTTGGCTTCCTGATCGTCGCATGTGCGTGCTTCCTTCTACTCCCAGGCCGGTTCGCATTCGGTCAGGTGGATGAGGGAGCAATTTCTGGAACGGTGCAGGACACCACAGGCGCGGTGGTACCCGGCGCGAGCGTGGTTTTGCTGAATACCGACCAGAACATAACCTTGGAAACGAAAGCCGGCCCCAGCGGCGAGTACTTCTTCTCGCCGGTCAGGATCGGCCATTACTCGGTGTCCGCCACCGCCAAGGGTTTCTCCAAGACCGACCAGAAAAACCTGACGGTAGAAGTCGGACAGCATCTCCTCGTCAACGTCCAGCTCAAGCCTGGCGCGACAACTGAAACCATCGAAGTTTCCACCGCCCCGCCGCTACTGCAGACTGAAGAAGCCTCGGTAGGCCAGGTCGTCAGCCAGCAGCAGGTCAACTCTCTGCCCCTCAACGGGCGCAACTTTACGTTCCTCGCCCAGCTTGGCGCCGGCATGCAAACGCCGGAAGCTGACACCCGCGGCAATGCGGCCTCAGGCGCGTTTTCAGCCAATGGCCTGCGCCCCGCGCAGAACAACTACCTGCTGGACGGCATCGACAACAACTCCAACGCCGTCGACTTCCTCAACGGAACCAACTTTGTCATTTTGCCCCCCCTCGACGCCATTGAGGAATTCAAAGTCCAGACAGCGGACTTCAGCGCCGAACTGGGACGTTCCGCGGGCGCGGTTCTCAACGCCACCATCAAATCCGGCACCAACAGCCTCCATGGCGCGGCCTGGGAGTTTTTCCGCAACGATAAACTCGACGCCGCTGATTGGTTTGAAGACAACGGCGGAGTCAAGAAGGGCGAGTTGCGCCAGAATCAATTCGGCGCATCCGGCGGCGGCCCCATCATCAAGAACAAGATCTTCTTCTTTGGTGACTACGAAGGTTATCGCCGTGTCCAGGGCCAAGCTTCCAACGGCTCGGTTCCCACCGCGCTGGAACGCAGCAGCGGCTACACCAATCTCTCCGATATCCTCACCCAGTCGGCTGGTACGGCCAGAACCGACCTCATTGGACGCACCATTCCGCGCGGCACAATCCTCGATCCGGCTACCACGCGCTTTGTTGCAGCCGGAGCGACGGATCCGGTTTCAGGCCTGACCAATAACACCGCCAGCGCCGGCTATGTGCGCGATCCGTTCGGCACCTGCGGACCCGGCACATTGACCTTTACCACCGCTTGCGGTCTCAATCAGTTGCCTTCCAACCGCCTCGACGCAAACGCCATCAAGCTGTTGCAGCTCTACCCGGCGCCGAACTCCGGATTGTCTACCTTCACCTCGAGCCCCAATCTGTTCGAGCATAAGAACGCCTACGATATTCGTGGAGATATCAACCCCAGCCAGAGCGACCAGATTTTTATTCGCTTCAGCTATGCTGACGACCCGATCTTCATTCCGGGTATCTTCGGCGGCGTCGCCGATGGCGGCTCCTTTGACCAGGGCCTCCAGACCGCGAAATCCGATCAGGCCGTTGCGGGGTGGACACATGTGTTTACTCCCAACACCGTCAACCAGGTACGCGCTGGATTCGCTCACCTCCACACCACGCGCTTCGGACCCGAAGGCAATGTTACGGGCCTACCGGCGCAGTATGGTATCGGCGGTTATACCACGATCGGCGCTTTGCCCGAGAACGGCGGCCTTCCGGCCCTCCAAATCGGCAATCTGGCCACCCTGGGCAGCAACAACTACCTTCCTTCGGACGAAGTCAGCCAGACCCTCCAGGTTACGGACGACTTTACGAAGATTCTCGGCAAGCACAGTTTCAAGGCCGGGTTTGAGTACCAGCACGTGAACTTCTCTACCCTGCAGCCGGCCAGCTCGCATGGCCAGTACGACTGGAACGGTACCTTCACGGATATTCCCAACCTGAGCACCACCACTGGCGGCATGGCGCAACTCCTGGTCGGCGCGTCAGCGGCTCCGGCCACTATCGCGGGAAATCCAAATCCCAATGGATTCAGCTATTCCGGCGGCGTCGACAGCGTATGGATCTCCAACATTGGAAAGACCTACGATGAAAAGATGTACAGCGCTGTTTACCTGCAGGACGACTGGAAGGTCAGTCCCAAACTGACCGTCAATCTCGGCATCCGCTGGGATAAATTTGGTCCCATCAATGAGACCAACGGCGGCCAGGCCAACTTTGTTCCTAACTACTTTGGAACGCCCACCCTGCTGCTCCCTGCCTCTGGCAAGGACAACAGAACTTTGTCCACAGGCAATGGAGTTCTCAACGCGGCTACACCGGGCAGCAGCGGTACTTGCGCCGGCGTTGGTTGCTGGGGCTTTATCGACCTGCTGGCCAAGGATGGCATCGCCCTCAGCCTCACCGACCAGTACGGCAAAGGGCTGCTCCAGACCCCAGACACCAACCTCGCGCCTCGCGTAGGGTTCGCCTATCAGGTCGACCCGAAACTGGTCGTCCGCGGCGGATTTGGGCTCTTCTTCAACTCCTTTGAAAACCAGGGATACGGACCGAACATCGGCGAGAATTATCCCTTCCAGTACTCCTTCGGCTATGGCACCAGGGCAGCTCCCGGCGCACCAGCCGCGGCATCCCAGGTGGCGCCTGTCAGCTACGGCACTGCATATGCAGGATGCCCAACGGCAGGTCCGGGTGGAACGGCAAGCCTGGAAGCAGGCGTATCGTGCACATCCTTTACACCGGCTCTTGTCAACGCGCTTGGTCTTGGCTTGCAGGGGTTGCAATTCAACTACCAAACCCCACGCACGTACAGCGCCAACCTCACCCTCCAATACTCGATCACCCACAGCTTGTCCGCGCAGGCCTCCTATGTCTTTACAGATGGGCAGGATCTTCAGGCGGGCACAGGAACCAACAACGTCTCGGCGATCTTCCCGTCCGGAACCAGCACAACGCAAGTGGATTCGTCCGGCAAGCCACTTACCGGCATGGAGCCGTTCCCGGACTTTGGCGGCGGCAGCTACCAGGCCAACGTAGGCAACAGCCAATACCACGGCCTGCAAACCAAAATCGAGCAGCAGTTCTCGAACGGGATGACTTTCCTGGTCACGTACACCTTCTCGAAGACGCTGTCTGACGCCGGTGACTTGCTCAACGGCGGCAGCAACGGCGGCTGGCGCGCACCCTCCGTCCCTGGGCTTGGTCCCAAGTTCGATTGGGGTCTGGCGGACTTCAACATCCGGCAGGTGTTCCACTTCAGCGGCGGCTATGAGCTCCCCTTTGGCAAGGACAAGCGCTTCCTGAACCAGGGCGGGGCAGCCGATGCAGTGCTTGGCGGCTGGTCGTTCAACTGGATCGCCGTACTTCAGGGCGGACAGCCAATCAACATGGGTTGCCCCACCGGGACCACTTCTGGAACCGGTTGCAACGTTCTGCGGGTTGCAGGGCAAAGCCAACAACTGGGAATCCAGAACAAGGCAATCGCGGCAAACGGCGGCGTCAAGAGGCCGTTCTGGTTCAACAACGCTGCAGCCTTCAACCAGCCTTGCCAGTTAGGGCCAAGTGGTCCCATCGTTGGCTCACCGGCCGGATGCGTACCTCTGCAAGCCGAAGGCGCATTGGGAAGCAGCGGTGGCGGACAGACCTGGGGTCCAGGATTCCATCGCCTCGACTACTCCTTGTTCAAGGCGATCAAGATCAACGAACGGTTCTCAGCGCAGTTCCGGGCTGAGTTCTTCAACATCCTCAACCATCCGAACTTCAACGCTCCTGGATTCGGCGGCAACGGCGTCGTTTCCGTCGGCGGCTCAACCAATTACACCGATGCGCACTTCGGCGAAGTTGGATCCACTCGCGATGCTCCCTACGATCCGAGGCAGATCCAGTTTGCTCTGAAACTGTACTACTAGCTAGAATGAAAATGCCCCGGGAAGGCACGCCTGTTGGGTGCCTTCCCGGGGCTTTCTTCTGTGCGGAATTCTTTCATGGCGCGGCGATTTTGGAAGGGTGTTTTGGGCAAACGGCTTCAGTGTTGGCTGGCGATCGTGTTCTCTGTTGCGCTCTGCGCGCAAGTTGCGCCGGCGCAGGGCAGCCAAACCGAAAACCTGAACAGCGAGTTTCAATCCGCCGCAGCCGCATACGATGCCGGCCATTACGCCCAGGCAGCGGCACAACTGGAACAGCTGCTGCCCCGCGTACCCGACAGCTTTGAGGTCAATGAACTCCTGGGACAGGCCTACGCTTCGCTATCGCAGGATGCAAAAGCCATCGAACACCTCGAAGCAGCCGTACGCCTCAAGCCGGATTCGGCTCCCGCCAGGGAGAATCTGGCGGCAAGCCTGGCGCACTCGGGAAAGACTCAATTGGCCGAGGAACAGTTCCGCAAGGCGCTTGCGCTGGAACCTCAGGATTTTGACGCCAATCACAACCTGGGCGAGTTTTATGCGCAGTCCGGTAAGCTCGTGGACGCGCTTCCCCTTCTCGAACGGGCGCAGGGGATCAATCCTTCCTCCTACGACAATGGCTACGACCTGGCGTTGACCGAGTTTCTTACCGGACGGCTTGCAGAGGCAACCCAGCTTGTGCAAACCCTGATACAAGAGAAGAACACCGGAGAACTGCACGACCTGCTGGGCCAGATCGATGAGAAAGGCGGGAAATCTGTTGCCGCGGTCAACGAGTTCGAGACCGCTGCTCACCTGGAGCCGAGCGAGGAGAACTTGTTCGATTGGGGAGGCGAGCTCCTTCTCCACAGGACCTACGAACCGGCCATCGAAGTCTTCGAGGCGGCGACTCGACGTTATCCGGATTCCCCCCGGCTGATGATCGGGCTGGGATTGGCGCTGGACTGGCGGGGCAAATACGACGAGGCGGTCAAAGCGCTGCTCACCGCTACCGATCTGGCCCCGTCCGACCCTCGCTGTTACCTCTATCTTTCCAAGGCCTACGATAGTTCTCCTGATCAGGCGCAGGACGTCATTGCGCGATTTAGGCGTTATGCCGAGCTTGAACCCAGCAATGCGCTGGCCCAGTACTACTACGCCATGAGCTTGTGGAAGGGAAAGCGGGTGGGAGACGCAAGCCTGAACCTCGAGATGGTGGAGTCTCTTTTGAAAAAGTCGATCGCCGCGGATGATTCGCTCCCTGAAGCCCATGTGCAGTTGGGCGATCTTTACGCCGACCAGCATCAGTATGACAAGTCCATTCCGGAGTATGTGCGGGCGCTGGAACTGAATCCGAATCTTCCCGACGCTCATTACCGCCTGGGAACGGACTATGTTCACGTTGGGCAAAAGGAGCAGGCGCAGAAGGAATTCGACGTTTATCAGAAACTCCGCGCGCAGCATCTGGCCGAAGTTGACAAGGAGAAAACGGAGGTCCAGCAATTCGTATACTCATCGAAGTCCGGCCCTGCCGCCCCTCAATGACGGAGCCGGCGCCAGCGCTCATGTCTTATCGCTGGCCATTGCAACTGTTTAGGTAGACAAGCTCGAGAAAGACACGCAATAAAATTTCGCCTTGATCCCCAAAGGCGGTTCTGGAGGTCACAAATGTCTGAAGAAAGCTCTCTGAGGTCTCAGCAGAGGAGGCGTGTAGTCCTTGCCGGCCTGACGGTCATGCTCGTTCTACTCACTTCCATCGGGCTTGTGCCGTTCGACAGAGGCGCGTCCGCAGCGGTCGAGGGCCAGGAGTATGCACAGGCTTGGGAGAAAGAGCAACCGGCAAGCGCAGGCATCTCCATTGACTACCCGGAAGACGGCTCCATCTTTCCTCCCGGCATCACCCCGCCCACATTCATCTGGAGAGATGCGGCGGCAACGTCCTGGCGTATCAATATATCCTTCGCAAACAAGGCGCCTGCTCTCCAATTTCGAACCAATGGGGAGCGGATGCATGTGGGCGCAATCGACCCGGAGTGCGTTGCCGAAAGCAACAAGCCACCGAAATTGACTCCGCAGCAAGCGGCATCCTGGACCTGGACCCCCGATCCTGCGACCTGGTCGGCAATTCAACTCCATTCCACGGGGCAGCCGGCCACGGTCACCATTACCGGTTATCTCAATGACCAGATCGTTTCCGCTCCCTCGCACAGTGCATTCTCAACATCGAGGGATCCGGTGGGCGCTCCCATCTTCTACCGGGATGTGCCGTTGATGCCGACTGTCGGCACCAACGGAATCGTTCAGCCTATTCCCACTTCCGCCATCCATCTCATCAAGTGGCGTCTTCGCGATATTCGCCAGACAGAGAGCCACACGGTTCTCCACAACATGCCCACCTGCGCCAATTGCCATTCCTTCTCCGGCGATGGCAAGACGATGGGCATCGACATCGATGGTCCGGCCAACGACAAGGGCCTCTATGCCATTGTGCCCATCCAACGCGAAATCTCGATTAAGAACAAGGACATCGTTCAATGGAACACGGATGGAAAGGTCGGCCAGACGCGCGTGGGCTTCATGTCTCAGGTCTCCCCGGACGGCCGATTCGTGGTCAGCACATTTGCCGGCCCATCCCTCGACGTTCCCAGTACGTATTACGTAACCAACTTCAAGGACTACCGATTTCTTCAGGTCTTCTATCCAACGCGCGGCATTCTGGAGTGGTACAACCGTGCCACGGGCAAGCGTCAGCCATTGCCGGGCGCAGATGATCCGAACTACGTACAGACGGACGGATTCTGGAGTCCCGACGGCAAGACCATCGTATTCGCACGAGCTGTGGCGCGGGATCCCCGTCAAGAAGGCCAGAAACCCGCTCTCTACGCGAACGATCCCAACGAGACTCAAATTCAGTACGATCTTTATCGAATTCCCTTCAACAACGGCAAGGGAGGTACGCCGGAGCGCATCGTCGGAGCCTCGCAAAATGGCATGAGCAACACCTTCCCAAAGGTCTCGCCGGATGGGCGCTGGATTGTGTTTGTTCAGTGCCATAACGGCCAGCTCATGCGCCCTGACAGCCAACTCTACATCGTTCCGTTCAACGGTGGCGTCGCCCGCCGCCTGCGCGCCAACACCCCAACCATGAACTCGTGGCATAGCTTCTCGCCCAACGGCCGCTGGCTGGTGTTCTCCTCCAAGGCGCGCTCACCCTACACACAGATGTATCTCACGCACCTTGACGCCAACGGCAACTCCAGCCCCGCCATCCTCATCGACAACGCAACCGCCGCCAACCGTGCCGTCAACATCCCGGAATTCGTCAACATCGCAGGAGACGGTATCAGGGATATTCAGGTTCCCGCTGTCGAAGTTTACAAGTTGATCGATCAGGCGGTGAAACTTGAAAATCAAGGAGACTACAAGCAGGCCCTGACGATCTGGAGAAAGGCCCTGGAACTGGATCCTGACGACGCAAAGAGTCACAACGATCTGGGAATGAACCTTTATCTCCTGGATTCCAAAGACGAAGCATTCCGACAACTTCGCGAATCCATCCGCATCAACCCAATGCTTGTGGAGGGTCACTACAACCTGGGCAGATTGCTGTTGCAGGAAGGCCATCCTGACCAGGCAGTACCGGAATTGGAAAGGACACTGACTCTCAGTCCGCGATTCAGCTCTGCACAGGAGGCTTTGTCCGCTGCGTTCGTCGCTCTGGGCAAGCCACGAGAAGCTCTTGGCATGTGGCACCAGGTGCTCACTCTTCAGCCCAACAGCGTTGCTGCCCTGGTTGGCGCCGCGCGGATTCTGGCGACCACCACGGACGATAAATTCCGCAACGGTGCTGAAGCGGTAACACTTTCCAGCAGGGCAAACGATCTTACGTCGGGAACGAATCCGAGCGTGCTGGATGTTCTTGCCGAAGCCTATGCCGAGGTCGGCCAATTTTCGCAGGCGCTCACTTTTGCAAATCGCGCGTTGGATCTGACCGTTGCCAAGGGCGACGATGCCACGGCTGCCGCCATCCGCTCGCGGATCCAGCTCTACACAGCCAACACGCCTTACCGCAATTAGGCCAGGTTAAGGCTCACTGCGGATTCGCAGCGTCGGTGAGTACCCGTGTCGTCGAGGCGAAGCGGTGATAACCGGTGAACAGGGTCTCGTTCAACCACCGGGTCGGCACATCTTCCGTGATGTCCTGGGTGTTGGCGGCCGCGTCGGAGAGAGCGAGGCTGCGCACCGGGCAGATAAACTCGCCGTCGCCGATCTGGACTGAGCCATACTCCACCAGTATCGCCGCCTTGCGGAACGGATCGCTGTCTTTCAACTCCGCCTCCATGGTGATGCGGAGAACCGTTCCGGTTTCCGGGTCCAGCCAAATCGATCCGTGATAGGCGGGCCTGATGCGAAGGATCGAGGTGCGGGAAGGAGCGTTGTTCGGTCGCACGCCGATGCTTGCAATTCCGCGGCTCCCACCCGGCGATGCGAAGCCCTCGATGGCCGCCTCCCGCTCAAGAGTGCTGATGAGCTCAAAGTGTGAGGCAGAGTTGGGCACCGAATACTGAAAGACTGCCGCAGGGCCCTGCGCGGTCTGTTCCCAATGACTCCACGCGA
>PLST01000034.1 GCA_003164255.1 Acidobacteriaceae bacterium
AATGCCGGCGAAGAGGGCGCGGTGGTTGTAGCCAAGGTGCTGGAGTCGAAGGAGGCGCACTACGGATACAACGCGCTGACCAGCAAGTTCGAGGACCTGGTGAAGGCCGGCGTCATCGATCCCACCAAGGTGACGCGGACGGCGCTGCAAAATGCGGCTTCGATCGCGGCGCTGCTCTTGACCACTGAAGCTCTGGTGGTGGAGATTCCCGAGCCTAAGGCTGCTCCAGCCGGCGGCGGGCACGGCGGCGGCATGGACGGCATGTACTAAAAACAGGGAATAGGGAGTAGAAAACGCCCGCTCTTGATTTTCTGGATACAAGCGGAAACTCAAAGGCCTCCAGCTTTGGCTGGGGGCCTTTTCTTGCGCATGAGCAAATGCGGGGCGCCGGCGTTGCATTCTTGCGCCGAACGTCACGCCCTCTTGGGGCCACTTGAACAAGTTGTTGTGGTACTACATCACCNNGTCATGGGAGGGTGACTTAACGTGCGGGGACTATTACGGAAAAGCCGTACTTCTGCCGGAATTAGGGAAAGAGCGGCAGATTGGCATTTGGGACAAAGCATACTGGCACCTCGGGAGCTCCGATAAGACACGGAATCCCCTAAGAAATCAATTGAGGGAGTGATTTACTTTAACGGGAAAGCGACCACGATTTCAACAGGTAGCGGGCTTGATTGTGCGCGGCAGGTAATGTCGCTTTCATGGTATCAAAAAGAATTTAAATCGATAAAATTCGTGTTTTCAAGTGCATACGGGCGGAATGTCGGGGAGGAAGGCGCGAGTCCGGCAACGAGGCACAAAAAAGCGCGGCGGCCGAAGCCGCCGCGCTCTTGTTTTGGGTCCATTAACCCCAGTGTGTTTACCACTCCACGCGCAGCGTAATCATCACCTGGCGCACGCTGTACGCAAAGTTGCTGTTGGCGCTGGTGTCGGCGCCAAAGCCGTTCCGCGTGTTAAACAGTCCGGCCGTGTTCGCGTTGGCGGCCTGGGGCACATATTGCATCACGGTGCACTCGATCTGGGTTTGACCGGAGATGGCGCCGAACGTCCCGCCAGAAGGAATTGTGCAAGGCTGGAGTACGTTGGTCACGCCACTCACAGTCGCAGTCGAGTTCGACGACATGTTATATGCGGTCGTGCTGACGCCGGTGATGTTGGGATGGTTGGCCACGTTGAACATTTCGCCCATCAATTGCAGGTGATACGGCTTGTCCTGCACTGGAATGTCGAATTGCTTTTCGATACGCATATCCAGGACGAGCGTGCGGGGCTGATCGAAGGTATTGCGCCCGATGAAGGGGATCCAGTAATTGTTGCCCGCACCGTTCCAGCTTGAGTTCTTCGCCGAATACGAGGGGTATCCAGTGCCGATGGACGCCGAGTAGGGCAGGCCGTTCTGACCCTGGAAGACGGGGTTGAAGCTCCAGTCGTTGGCAAGCGCCTTTAGCAAGCGGTTGGGAGCGTTGACGGTGGGCGAATTGATGAGCGCGTAAGCGACGACACGGTTGCCGACGTTGAAATTCGAGTTTCCGTAGTTGGCGCCCTTGTAATAGCCGTCGATGTTATAGGGATCCATCCAGCCGCTGCTGAGGGTGGTCGTGGTTTCGTTCTGGTCCCAGTCCAGAGCGTGCGACCAAGTGTAGTTGGCGTCGAACTGGATGAGCTTCGAGGTCCGGTTCTCGATCTCCGCCACCATGCCGTTATAGCTGGCGTTGACGTTCGAGAACAGCTCGTTGACTGCGCCAAAGTTGGTATTGAGGTAGCCGTTGTAAATGGGAACGTTGTAAGTGGTGCCGCTCGGGATCGGGCTCTGGCCGCTGGTGTCGTAGACATAAACCACCGCAGTGTTGACGCCATTCACGCTAGTCGACTGGTTAGTTGTGCCAGTGTTGGGGTTGGGATTCAGGTTGATATTGAGTGCGTTCGGCAGTTCTCGACTGAGAGCGCCCATGTAGCTGAGCTGGAAAATAGTGCCACGGCCGATTTCCTGCTGGACGGCGGCGTCGAACTCGTGCACTTCGGGGTTGCGGAAGCCCTGGGCGAAGAAGTAGCTGGTCGGACCCGATCCGCCACCACTCGGGATGAGGTTGGGGAAGAGCGGCGTGGCAGGGTTCGTCGAGTTGTACGTCGTGGTGGCGGAGTTGAACGTATTCGGCTGGATAGTGGCGGAGGTGAACTGGCCGGTGAAGCTGCCCGTATCGAGCAAGTTGTTGAGGAGCACGCCGTTGGTTACGCGGCCGAAGTAGAGGCCGTAACCGATGCGGACCGTGGTCCTGCCCGATCCGAAGGGATCGTAGGCGATGCCGATGCGGGGACCGAAGTTGGTCTTGTCGCTCGGGTGGTTGGCGAGGTTGGCGTTGGCGGCCAACGTGGGGCAAGTCTGGGTAGGCACGGCGAGATTGGCATTGCTGGTCCCGCAAATGCCGTTTGTCGACGAACCCAGGTACGGGGTGAAGGTATAGGTTTTTGAGCCCAGAGTCGCAGTGGATGGGGTAATGAGGTTCGAATACGGGGCGGGCAGGCCTTCATAGTCGTAGCGGATGCCCAGGTCGAATGTCAGCCGCGGGTTGATTTTCCAGTGATCCTCACCAAAGAAGCCATAGTCCATCGTGTTGATAGACCATGCCGGCGAACCGAAGCCTTGCACCAGGGTTCCGCAAGCGCCCTGCCCGGTGTAGTTCGTGCTCGAACTGCCCGGCGCCGTGACGGAACTTCCAATATTGCATACGCCGGTGCCGTTGGCCTTGGCGTTGGACTCGTTGAGGACATCGGCAAAGTAGTTGGTGAGGTAGCTGTAAGACCAAACTCCATTGCCCTCGTAGGTGTTGTTCATGATGTCGTAATTGTGGACGAGGTCGACACCAAATTTGAAGTCGTGGTTGCCATGGATCCATGCCGCGGTATCGCCCACCTGCCACTTGTGCTCATCGGGCAGAGCTTTGCGATAGGAGTAGTACGGCGAACCGAGATAGAAGCCGGTCGACGAGGGGCTGTCGAGCGAGACTTCAGGGACATTGGGCGCAAGGCCGCCGCCGGCCGCAGTCACACCGTTGAAGCCTTGCAGATACTGCTTACTGTAACTGCTGACCGGCTGCTGACCCTCGTCGTCCAACTCGCGGCCGAACTGATAGCGCACTTCGTTCGAGATGGTGCTGGTGATTTGGCTGTCCAGCTTTGTGAGGCCGTAGTCGACCTTTACGAAGTCCGTGCCGAAAGTATCGATGGAATAGTCGTTGGTGGCCTGGGTCTGAACGCCACCCGGCGAATCCCAGCGCAGACGGTGGTAGAGAAAGCTCACGTGATTCTTTTCGTTGATCTGCCAGTCGAGCTTGGGCGTGTTCAGTTCCTCATAACCGCGACGGGGAACGGAGCCGAGGTCCGAGAGCAGGTTCACCAATTGGGTGTCGTAAGCCGTAGCGCCGGCAGAGTAGCTGGGGTAGCCCATACGCGCGGCCAATTCGCAGGCCTGCTGGTCGATGGTGCTGGCGGCGGCAATGCCAGTGCCAGGCTTGATGTAGCCCGCATTGGATCCTGTGAGGTTGCAGGTGTAATTCGTGGTGTTGATGGTCGCATCCGGGAGGGTAAAGAAGGTGCTGGGCGAGGTAGCCTTGGCAGTTCCGGGAAAGTTGCGGTCGTACTGGTTGAATCCATAGAACCAGAAGAGCTTGTCCTTCTTGAGGGCGCCGCCGGCGTCGAAGCCCCACTCTTTGCGCCAGTCCTTGGGCTTGTAGTAAGGGAAGCTGAAAACAGGCACGGTCGCGGTGCCGGTATTGATGGCTGTGGTGGTGAAAGGATTCACCGTGCCCCAGTCATTATCGCGATCGGAGAAGTAAGCGATGCCATGCAGGGTGTTGCCGCCGGTCTTGGTGATGGCGTTGATGACGCCGCCGGCAGCGCGCCCGTATTCGGCTGAGTAGACGCCGGTGTTGACGGTGAACTCCTCGATCGCATATTTCGAGGTCGAGTAGCCCTCGCGGGTGCGGCCGCGCTCCTCGGAGTAGTACGCCTGGTTGTCGTCGGCGCCGTCCACCTCAACGTTGTTGAGGATGGGGCTGATGCCGCGGAAGGCGACGAGGCCGAACCCATTGGAATCGCCCACAGCGCCCGGAGTCAGCAGGGTCATATCGGACCAGCGTCCGCCGTTCAGCGGCAGATCCTCAATATTGTGCGTGCTCAGCGTGGAGCTGATTTCCGGCGACTCGAAGTTCAGAACCGGAGCTTCGCCGGTGACTTCGACGTTCGTGGTCGCGGCGCCCGTCACCATGTGCGGGCTGACTTCCGACACCTCGTTGACCACGACGATCAAGTTGACTTCCTTGAACGTCTCAAAACCCGGAGCCGTGATCGTGACGGTATATGTTCCCGGCTGCACCTGTGGCGCCTTGTAGTAGCCGCTGGCGTCGGATTTCAGGCTAGTCGCGGCATTCGTGCCGTTGTTGACGATGCTGACGGTCGCGCCGGGTACCACAGCGCCAGTTGGGTCGAATACCGTACCGGCAATTGCGCCTTCAGTGTATGTCTGAGCATTCAGTACGACCGAGCTCATACACAACGCGAGGATGAACAGCGCCGAGGCGAACAGGCCCAGGCGAATTCGATTGGATATCATAACTGCCCTCCAAAGTAATGGTTTGCGTTCAACAGAAAACTGCGTAGACGAAAAGCTGCGCTGCCGGTGCGATGCTGCCGCACGGTGGCTAGCGCGCCAGGCGCGGGGAAATGGTCGTTTGAATTCACACTCACAAGAGACACCAAAGGCGCCTCAACGAGCAAAAGTGCTGCGACGTTCCCACTTTGCAAACGTACAAGCTCTTGATGAAGACGATGTGAAGGATGAGCAAACGGTGCGTAAACGCGAGATTGCCGAATCGCGCCGCTACGGGTCCGCGGATTCGTCCGACAATTCGGTAGAAGAGATCGATTTTTTGAAAAACTATATTGAAGCTTTGCTGTCATGCCCTCACGCGAATCCAAAATTTCTTTCGGAAACACAAATGCCAGGGATGCAATTCAGCGCAGTGGCTTTAAAAGGACCGATGGCAATCGCCTATCGTGTGATTGCTGCGCCTGGATGCATCTGTTTCTCATGCTTCAGCCGCGTAAACGTCGCAAACTGAAGAACCCCTCGATGCAATGTCCCGGGGGTATATCTATCTCAGGAGAAGTCATTGTAGGACAAGGGAACCCGGTATTCCAAGGGGGAAATGCAAAATGTCCTTCGATTTCCGCGTGAAAACAAGATGGCTGCGGAGGGATTTTGTGGAAAAGGGGTCTGAAACCCCGCAACAACCAACGAGACAGGAAGGAAATCGGGAAGATAGATGTCCTTGGCGGAACTGCTCCCCCACCCCACTGAGAATGAAGGCGGGTGGGAGAACAGTACTTCAGGCGTGCGAATGCTCCTAAGACGGTCGTTTAACGGATGCTTCCCGGACCCCAGCGAAGACGCAGGCCGGTGCGGATCGTGAAGGGCAAACTGGGATAGCCGATAGGAGCGATGTGCTGATTGTCAAGCAGGTTTTCCCCTTGAGCGAAGACGTCCAACCAAGGCAACACCTGGAAACTCGCTCCCAGATCCACTTTGGC
>PLST01000105.1:0-495 GCA_003164255.1 Acidobacteriaceae bacterium
TCTTCCCGTCTCTATTCGCCCTATTCGAACTGCTCATGTAATAACACCACGATGACTGATAAAACGGTGTTTTATAAACCTTCAGGTCGAATCCAGCCTTTGCGCACAGCCGGGAGAGAGTAGATTCATCAAAAAAATTCAAATGACGAGGCAGATCAAGAGTCGCCCAATACTGGCCGAACCATAGGCCATGTTCTGCGGCTTGCCGTGTAGGAATGTTAAGGATGACCCGCCCGCCCGGGCGCAAATATTTGGCGGCAATGGACAAATCTCGCAGAGGGTCCGGTACGTGCTCAAGCACATTCCAGAATGCCACCAAATCGAACTGGCCCTCGTCCCAGTAGCCGGAAGTCAGTCCGCCTTCGCGAACATCAAACCCAAGCTCCCTGACGATCATATTCACCAAGCTGCCGTTGTACTCAACGGCACTCACGTTCCAACCGGCGCGGTGCGATGCCAGCATAAAGTCGCCGGCGCCACATCCGACTTCGAGCA